>JPPB01000299.1 GCA_001483205.1 alpha proteobacterium 3107 | reverse complement strand
GCCCGTTCGGCCCTGAAACGGTCCACCGGACCGTTTCCGAGACGGGCCTCACCCCCCGGCAGGCGCTTTCAACGCCTCAACATTTTGAAACATATGAGTTTTATGGTAAGACCATCGCCAATGTAGACTTTCAGGAAAAGCGCCCGCCCAGGCAGGCGGCTGCCCGGCTCGGCCATTATGCAGAGGCCTTCATCATGCAGAAATCTCCTCAATGGCGGCGCGCCACCCCCGCCCCCAATCCGCTCAACCCGGCATCAGGGTGGTTCCCTCTCCGGCGCATCCGGGCTACCCTGCCCGCATGAGCAGCACCCCCCGATTCATCCACCTTCGCGTCCACTCCGAATATTCCCTGCTGGAGGGCGCGGTTCCGCTCGCCACATTGCCCGGTCTCTGCCGGACCACCGACATGCCCGCCGTAGCGCTCACCGACACCAACAACATGTTCGCGGCGCTCGAATTTTCCGTAACCCTGGCCGAGGCAGGCATCCAGCCCATCATCGGTTGCCAGGCCGATCTGGGCCATACCCCCGTCCGCCCCGGCGAACGCCCGCGCCCGCCCGCGCCGCTGGTGCTGCTGGCGCAGAACGAAACCGGCTACCGGAACCTGATGCAACTCAATTCCTGCCTCTATCTGACCAAGCCGGGCCAGCCGCCGCAGGTGACCCCGGAAGAGCTGGAGGCCCACGCCGACGGCCTGATCTGCCTGACCGGCGGGCCGGACGGGCCGATAGGCAGGCTGCTGCAAACCGATCAGCACCCCGCCGCCCGTGCGCTGACGGAGCGGCTGGCGGGTGCGTTTGGTGACCGGCTCTATATCGAGCTGCAACGCCACCCTTCGGCAGGGGGCGGTCTGCCGGAGGCCGAACACCTGACCGAACGCGCCTTCATTGAAATGGCCCATGAGATGGACCTGCCGCTGGTCGCCACCAATGACGTGCATTTTCCCGAGCCGGAGATGTATGAGGCCCATGACGCGCTCATTTGCATCGCCGATGGTGCCTATGTCGATCAGAAGGAACCACGCCGCCGCCTGACGCCGGAACACGGCTTCAAATCCCCCCGGAAAATGGCGGCCCTGTTTGCGGACCTGCCGGAAGCGCTGGAAAACACCGTCGAGATTGCCCGGCGTTGTGCCTTCATGGCCCGAAAGCGCGACCCGATCCTGCCGAAATTTGCCGATGATGAGGTGGAGGAATTGCGCCGCCAGGCGCGCGCAGGGCTGAAGGCGCGGCTGGCCGTCATCCCCCATGCCGCTCCGGTCGAAGACTATGAGCAACGGCTGGAGTTTGAACTCGGCGTCATTGAGGACATGGGCTTTCCCGGCTATTTCCTGATCGTCGCCGATTTCATCAAATGGGCCAAAGAGCGCGGCATTCCCGTGGGGCCGGGGCGCGGATCGGGCGCGGCCAGCCTTGTGGCCTATGCGCTGACCATCACCGACCTCGACCCCCTGCGCTATTCCCTGCTTTTCGAGAGGTTCCTGAACCCCGAACGGGTCTCGATGCCCGATTTCGACATCGATTTCTGCATGGAGCGCCGCGAGGAAGTGATCCGCTATGTGCAGGAAAGATATGGCCGTGACCGGGTTGGTCATATCATCACCTTTGGCGCGCTGCTGTCCAAGGCGGCGGTGCGTGACGTGGGGCGGGTGTTGCAGATGCCCTACGGACAGGTGGACCGGCTGGCAAAGATGATCCCGATTGAGGGGGTAAAGCCCGCCTCGATCGAAAAGGCGATGGAGGAAGAACCCCGCCTGCGAGAGGCCGCGCGGGCCGAGGAAGTCGTCGCCCGGCTTCTGACCTATGGGCGGCAGCTTGAGGGGCTGCTCAGAAATGCCTCTACCCACGCGGCGGGGGTGGTGATTGCCGATCGCCCGCTTGATGCGCTGGTGCCGCTCTATCGTGATCCGCGCTCGGAAATGCCCGCAACCCAGTTCAATATGAAATGGGTGGAACAGGCGGGGCTGGTCAAGTTTGACTTTCTGGGTCTGAAGACGCTGACCGCGATTCAGAATGCCGTTGATCTGATCCGCAAAAGCGGGCGGCATCTGCATATCGGCGCAGACGGGCAGCGGCTTTATGACCCGCCGGAGGGCGCGGTGGATGACATCGGGGCGATCCCGCTTGACGACAAAAAGGCATATGAGCTTTATTCTGACGCCAGAACCATCGCCGTCTTTCAGGTGGAAAGCGCGGGCATGATGGATGCGCTCAAGCGCATGAAACCCACCCGTATCGAGGACATCGTGGCGCTGGTGGCGCTCTATCGCCCCGGCCCGATGGAAAACATCCCGGCCTATTGCGAGGTCAAGAACGGGCTGAGAGAGCGCGAATCCATCCACCCGCTGGTCGATCATATTCTGGAGGAAACCCAGGGCATCATCGTCTATCAGGAACAGGTGATGCAGATTGCGCAGGCGATGGCGGGCTATTCCCTGGGCGGGGCGGACCTGTTGCGACGCGCCATGGGCAAGAAGATCAGGGCGGCCATGGACGCCGAGCGCCCGAAATTCGAGGCCGGGGCCGCCGAAAACGGTGTCGGGCGGAAAAAGGCGACAGAGGTTTTCGACCTGTTGGCGAAATTCGCCGATTACGGCTTTAACAAGCCCCATGCCGCTGCCTATGCTGTGGTCAGCTATCAGACCGCATGGCTGAAAACCAATCACCCGGCGGAGTTCATGGCCGGGGTGATGAATTGCGATATTCACCTGACCGACAAGCTCGCCGTCTATTTTGAAGAGGTCAAGAAGGGCCTTGACCTGCCTTTCGCGCCACCCTGTGTGAACCGGTCTCAGGCGGTTTTTGACGTGACGGGGGGGCGGATCGTCTATGCGTTGGGGGCGCTCAAGAATGTGGGGGTCGAGGCGATGCGGCTGCTGGTTGAGGGCCGGGCTGACACGCCCTTTGTCACCGTCTTTGACCTTGCGCGGCGGGTTGATCTGCGGCGGATCGGCAAGCGGGCGCTGGAAATGCTGGTCCGCGCCGGGGCGTTTGATGTGCTGGAGCAGAACCGCCGCCGGGTTTTTGACGGGATTGACCCGCTGATCAGCTATTCCGCCGCGGTGCATGATCAGAAAGCGTCCGGCCAGGTGTCGCTGTTTGGCGAGGCTGGAGATGATCTGCCGGAGCCGCGCCTGCCGCCGGTGGATGACTGGCCGCCCGCCGACCGTCTGGCCGAGGAGTTCAGCGCCATCGGCTTCTATCTGTCGGGCCATCCGCTGGACGACCACATGGCGGCGCTGAAGCGGGGCGGGGTGCTGACCCTTGCCGAGGTTGAGGAACGGGCGCGGAACGCGGCGCTGGTGGCAAAGATTGCGGGCAATGTCGCCGGGGTGCAGGAACGCAAGTCGGCGCGCGGCAACCGCTTTGCCTTTGCCCAGCTTTCCGATCCGACCGGGTCTTATGAGGTTACGATCTTTTCCGAGACGCTGGAGGCGGCGCGCGGGCATCTGGAGACCGGGGCGAATGTCGTTCTGACGGTGGAGGCGTCGGCAGAGGCAGAGCAGCTCAGGCTGCTGGCCCGCACGGTGAAGCCGATGGCAAGTGTCGTGGACGGGGCGGGCAGCATGGGGCTGTGTATTGTGATTGACCGGTCGGAGGCGGTGCCGGACGTGGCGGCGGTGCTGGCCCGGTCAGAGGCGCGCGGGCGCGGCCCGGTCAGCTTTCGCCTGATGCACCCGGAGCTGCCCGGAGAAGTGGAGATGAGCGTGGCGCGTGACTTTCCGCTTGATGGCCGGGTCAGAAGCGAAATTAAGGCCCTGCCGGGGGTGGTGATGGTGGAAGAAACCTGAGCTCGCGGCCCGGTTTTGCGACCAGGCGGGCTTGTCACCGGCCCGCCATTATTCAGAGGTCACCCCAAGCCTGCACAACAACGCCTTCAGAGCCGCGTTTTCGGCATCCCCCCACTCCGCCCGCCGGGATTTCAGCAATGTGGCCTCGCTGCGATGCACCAGCCCGTCAACAAGCACCTTCAGGTGGTTGGCGCGCAGGGTTTCGCCGGTCGAGGTGATGTCGGCCACCGCCTCGGCGGTTCCGTTCTTCACCGCGCCCTCGGTTGCCCCCCGGCTGTCAACCAGTTGATAATCCGCCACCCCGTGCGCGCGCAGGAACTCCCGCGCCAGCCGGTGGTATTTGGTGGCGATCCGCAGGCGGAACCCGTGCGTGCGCCGGAACTGTGCCGCCACCGCATCCAGATCATCCAGCGTTTCCACATCCACCCAGGCGCGCGGCACGGCAATGACCAGATCGGCGCGGCCAAACCCCATCGGGGCCAGCGCTTCGACCCGCGTTTCCCACGCCGCCAGGGTTTCGCGGATCAGGTCGGTGCCGGTCACGCCCAGATGCACCCGGCCCGCCGCCAGCTCGCGCGGGATTTCCCCGGCGCTGAGCAGAACCAGCTCCAGCCCGTCCACGCCCTCGGCGGCCCCCGCATATTCGCGCGCCGATCCGGTGCGGCGCAGGGTGACGCCGCGCGCCCCGAACCAGCCAAAGGTGGCCTCCATCAACCGCCCCTTGGACGGCACACCGAGTTTCAGCGCCATCACTCGCCCCCCCGTCCCAGCACCACCGCCAGATGCGGGCGGATCACGCCCCCCACCGCCGGAACCGCCCGCCCGCGCCCGAGCACACGGGTCAGCGCGTCATACCGCCCGCCGGTGGCCACCGGGGGCAGGTCGGGGCGCGCGGGCGCGGCAAAGCCAAACACAAACCCGTCATAATATTCAAGCGTCGTGCGCCCGTGGCTGCCGGAAAATTCCAGCCCCGAGACCTCTATCCCCCGCGCCGCCATCGCCTCGAGCCGCGCCGCCATCCGCGCCACTGCCGGGCCGATCTGCGGGGCCTCAGCGGCCAGTTCCCGCAGGCGCGCCAACGCCTCCGGGGCGGTCGCGCGCAGGTCGAGAATCCTGTCCAGCACCCCGGCCTCTTCGCGCCCGATGGGGGGGGCGGCGGCATCGGTGCGCAGGGTTTCCAGCCGCTCCGCGATCTCCGCCGCCCCGCGCAGTCCGGGCACCGGGGCCATCTCTGCAATCATGCCGTCTGCCCCCCGCCCCGCCAGCTTTTCCAGTATCTGCCGCCGTGCCGGGGGCAGGGGCACCCGCCCGCTGAAACGGTCCAGCAGTGCCCGGAACCGGCGCGGACGCCAGATGTGGCGCATCAGCGCCGCCTTGCGCTCTTCGGTGGTGCGCAGGCCCCGGACCGCATCCATCAGAATGCCCAGATCACCGGTCGCGGCGCGCACCCCCAGGGGCGACAGCGCCTCGCTGAACAGCGCAAAGACCCCGGCATCCGCCGCCGCCGGGTCGTCCCGGTCGAAAACCTCATATCCCACCTGAAAATATTCACTCGGGCGGCCCGTTTCCCGCTCCTGCGCGCGAAAAACCTTGCCCGCATAGGTGTAGCGCGCCGGTTCTGTCCCCCCCGCCATGTGCATCTGCGCCACCGGCACGGTGAAATCGGGCCGCAGCATCAGTTCGCCGCGCAAAGGGTCGTGGGTGACATAGGCCCGCGCGCGAATGTCCTCGCCATAGAGGTCAAGCAATGTGGCCGCCGGTTGCAGGATGTCGGTCTCGACCGGGGTTGCGCCCGCCGCCTCGAAAAAGGCCCGCAGCCTTGCGGCCTCTGCCCTGACGCCTTCCCCGGCGTTCATTGCCTGTTTCCGGCCAGAATCCCGGTGACATGGGCCACCAGATCGGCGCGGGCGACCTCTTGCTGCGCCGGACGGGATTTCCACTGTTCAAGGCTGGCGTCACGGGCGATCCGCGCCCCCTCGATCATGTCCTTGACCTGAACGACGCCACGGGCGGCCTCATCCTCGCCCTCGATGATCACCACCGGGGCATTGCGCCGGTCGGCATATTTCAACTGCCCGCCGAAAGATTTCGGGTTGCTGAGGCAGACCTCGGCCCGGATACCGGCGGCGCGCAGCTCTGCCGCCATCGCCTGATACGCCGCCATCCGGTCGCGATCCATGACCGTGACCACCACCGGGCCGGTGGCCCCGGCCCCGATCCGCCCCTTTTCGCGCAGCGCCGCAAGCAGCCGGTCCACCCCGATGGACACCCCTGTCGCCGGCACCGTCTGGCCGGTGAAACGTTTGACCAGATCGTCATAGCGCCCGCCGCCCGCGACCGCCCCGAACCGGCGGGGGCGGCCTGCCTCGTCAAGGGTCTCGAATGTCAGTTCGGCCTCGAATACCGGGCCGGTATAGTAGCCAAGGCCGCGCACGATACCGGGATCAATGCGGATGCGGTCGTCATACCCCCGGGCGGTCAGAAGCGCCGCAAGCTGTTCGAGCTCGCGGACGGCGTGCTCTCCGGCCTCGGTTCCGGCGACAAGGCTGTGCAGGTGATCAAGGGTTTGCCCGGTGCGGGTTGGCGCGCGCACAAACTCCATGATCCTTTCGGCCTGTGGCATATCAAGCATCGCGCCGGGGGTGAAATCGCCGCTTTCGTCCCGGCGGCCCTCGCCCAACAGGGCGCGCACTCCTTCGACCCCCAGCCGGTCGAGCTTGTCGATGGCGCGCAGCACCACCCCGCGCTCGTGCTCAAACTGCGCCGGGTTTTCGGGGTCAAGCAGCCCCGCCTTTTCCAGCACACCGTTCAGCACCCTGCGATCCCCCACCCGCACCACATAGTCGCCCCGCGCAATGCCGACGGCCTCCAGCGCATCGGCCAGCATCATGCAGATTTCCGCGTCCGCCGCGATGCTTGCCGCTCCCACCGTATCGGCGTCGCACTGATAGAACTGCCGATAGCGCCCCGGCCCCGGTTTTTCGTTGCGCCAGACCGGACCCATCGCATAGCGGCGATAGGGGGTCGGCAGGGTGTTGCGATGCTGGGCATAGACCCGGGCGAGCGGTGCAGTCAGGTCATAGCGCAGCGCCAGCCAGTCTTCGCGGCCCGTGTCTTCCTCATCCCGCCAGGCAAAGATGCCCGCGTTCGGGCGGTCCACATCGGGCAGAAAGCTGCCAAGGGCGCGGGCGGTCTCTACGCTCGGGCTTTCCAGGGCGTCGAAGCCGTAGAGCCGGTAGACGCGGGCAATCGCCGCGAGCATGTCAGCGCGGTCGGTCACGTCGTTGCCGAAGTAGTCGCGGAACCCTTTCGGCGGTTCGGCCCTGGGGCGGGGGTTTTTCCTTTGCTTGGCCATGCTGGTCTCTCGGGGCGCGCACGGGGGTGCTGTCGCGGCGCGGTTTAACCCGGCGGCGGCGGCGGGGCAAGCGACCGGCGGCCTTTCGGGGTTTCGCTGCATCTGTCCCGGCAAGGCATCTGCCACTTGCGCCCTGACAGGATCAGAGTTGAGCCTGTGATCAATTTTACGCTGTCATGTTATATGTCAGAGGTCTTGACCTTATCCGCGGATAAGCCCCGCGCGCCTTGCCGGGCCTTGACCCGACGGTTTTTCCCGCGCACCTACACCCGCCCGACCGTCCGCCGTTTCGCCCCTTTTGCCTCGGCCAGCAGGCACAGCCAGTCATGGGCGACCGTGGCGGCGGCAATCGCCGTGATCTCGGCATGATCATAGGCCGGGGCGACCTCGACAACATCCATCCCGATCAGGTTCAGCCCTTCAAGGCCCCGGATCGCCTCCAGCGCCTGCCAGCTTGCCAGCCCGCCGCTGACCGGCGTCCCGGTTCCGGGCGCGAAAGCCGGATCAAGACCGTCAATATCGAAAGAGACATAGACCGGCGCGTCCCCGGCGCGCTCGCGAATAACGCTGAGTGCCGCGTCAATCCCGTTGCGATGCACCCACGGGGCGGTCAGAATTTCAAACCCGTGGTCGCTGTCATTGAAGGTGCGCAGACCGATCTGGGTGGACCGCGCCACATCGACAATCCCCTCGGCGGCGGCGCGGGCGAACATGCTGCCGTGGTCAAGGCGCGCGCCGTCATCGGCCCAGGTGTCGCAATGGGCGTCAAACTGGATCAGTGCCACCGGGCCGTGATGCCGGGCATGGGCGCGAATAAGCGGGTAAGAGACGAAATGATCCCCGCCGAAACTGAGCATCTTTGCGCCCTGCCGCAGGATATGGTCGGCATGGGCCTCAATCGCCGGGATCACGGTTTCCGGGTGGTGGGGGTCAATCATACAGTCGCCGCAATCGACGACGGCAAGGGTCTCGAACGGGTCGAACCCGAACGGAAACGCCCCGAGCTCTGCCAGTTGCACCGAGGCCGCCCGGATCGCCCGCGGCCCCAGCCGACAGCCGGAGCGATACGTGACCGAAGCGTCATAGGGGATGCCGCTGACCGCCACATCAACGCCTGTCAGGTCGCGCCCGTAGCGCCGCCGCAGAAAGCTGAGCGCGCCGCCATAGGTCATTTCCGGCCACCGGCCCGTGGTTTCGTCTGAGCGGAACGCGAAATCGCCCTGTCTGTCGGTCATGGGTGTGCCTTTGTTCGGTTGCGGGTCGGGGTCGTCGGGACGGTCGGGTCAAAGAAGGCCCGGCGCAGGATGTCGGCCAGTGCATCCGCATTGGTCGGGCGGGATTGGGTTTCAAGCGCGCGCTCTGCCAGATCATCGGGAAACACCGCCCCCCGGCGTGCGTTCAACAGCGCGGATGAGTAGTCGGGCGAAAACTCCGGGTGCCCCTGAACGGTCAGCGCAAAGCCCGGATACCAGAGGATCGCGTTCGGGCAGAAACCGGTGCCGGACAAGACCTCTGCGCCTTCGGGCAGTTCCTCGACCTGATCCTGATGGAACGCCTGAAGGTCAAAGGCCGCAGGCGCGGGGCCAAGCAGTTCGGGCCAGTGCTTGACCGGATAGCGCGTCACCCCGAGGCCCCAGCCCCGGCCCGACTTGTGCACCGCGCCGCCAAGCGCCTGGGCAATGATCTGATGGCCAAAGCAGATACCGGCCATCGGGCGGCCCGCGTCCCGGCAGCGGCGGATGAAATTTTCGAGCGGCGGTATCCAGTCGCGGTCCTCATAGGCCCCGACGGGGGAGCCGGTTATCACCCACAAATCCCTGTCGTCCGGGTGTTCGGGAAGCGCGCCGTCAAGAACCGGCCAGGCGGTGAAGGTCGCGCGCAGGTTCGAGAGCCAGTCGGCGACCATGGCCGGATAGTCGGGGAAGCGGGCGGCGAGCGCGGGCGGCGGGCGGCCGGTCTCCAGCACGCCGACGGAAATTATCTGGTCGCTCATTCGTGTTCTCCTGCTCCGGCCCCGTTTGTCATAGCACGGGCGGGGGCGGGGTGGAATGCCCGTCACGGGCGGGGGATGCGGAATGTGAGGGGGCAGGTCAATGCGGCCTACCTTATCCGCGGATAGGGGCAGGGCTTCTGACCTATTGACGGATCGGTGACCAACCTGTCCTGCCCGGTCGTAAGACCGGGCCGCGCCGACCCGCCCCCCCACGGGGCGGCGCGTTCGCGCCTACCGTGCGGGTCGGACGC
>JPPB01000298.1 GCA_001483205.1 alpha proteobacterium 3107 | reverse complement strand
GACTGATACCGCGCCTCGTCCCGGCCTTTGAGATAATCGAGCAGTTTCCGCCTCTGGGCCACCAGCTTCAGCAGGCCCCGGCGGGAATGGTTGTCCTTCTTGTGGGTTTTGAAGTGCCCGGTCAGCGTGACGATGCGCGAGGTCAGCAGGGCCACCTGAACCTCGGGCGAACCGGTATCGCCGTCATGGGTCGCGAAATCCTTCAGCACCTTGGCCTTTTCTTCGGCAGTGATCGACATCGGGGTCTCCTTTTCATCGGTTGAGGGTGATGGCGCAGGCCGGGATGTCGTCCAGCACAGGCCCGTGGAGCAACCGGCACAGCAGAGGCCAGCGGCGCACCGTATAGGGGATTTCGTCCGCAAGGGAAAGGGGATTCGTGCGCGGCACTGATCACGCGGGGTATGCGGGTCATGGGGGCATACCGGTCAAGAGGGTCACGGGGCGCGGATGATGTCGGCGATCTCTTTCCCCCACCCCCCGATCACCGGGACAAAATTGATGTTCGACAGCGTGTAGACCAACAGCGAGACCAGAATCGTCGCGCCCACCACCGAGCCGAGGCCAAAGGCCAGCCCGCGCAGGAACTGCACCGCGAACATGCCTGACAGGCTGCGGTGCAGGCGCACGAAGCGGTTGGCGTTCAGCCGGGCGACCTCGGCCCGCAACCGGGTGATCTCTGCGGCAAGGGTGTCGTCTTCGGCACTCATGGGGTGGCTCCGGTTGGGGGGCGGGACGTCGGCTGCCCGGCTGCGCCGATATGCAGAGGCCTCATCATGGTGCAGGCCACGCCCGGCGCTGATCGGAAAGCCCCCACCCGCTCCCGGCACTCATTCACCATAAGGCACCCATATGGTCTTGATCTCAGTGGCCTGCGCCAGAAACACGTGGCCCTCCCCGGCGGGGCCGAACCAGTCCCGCGCGCGGGCGTGATTGACCCATGTGCGCTTGAGGCTGGCAGCACTGCGGCGCTCGACCTCGCCCGAAAGGTCACTCGACGAAAAGCTCCATACCGCATCGACCTCCATGTGATCCGCCAGCGTCCCGGCCAGCTCTGCATGATCACCGGTCAGGATATTGACAACCCCGGCGGGCACATCCGACGTTTCCAACACCTGGCAGAAATCAGCGGCGGCCAGCGGCCAGGGTTGCGAGGCGACCAGAACGCATCTGTTGCCCATGGCCATCGCCGGGGCCATCACCGAGACCAACCCGAGCAGAGGCACCTCGTCCGCGCACAGTGCCCCGATCACCCCCACCGGTTCGTTCATCGCCAGCGCAACCCCCCGGATCGGCACACCATATGCCCGGCCATCGTATTTGTCCGCCCACGCTCCATAGGTGAACAGGCGGCGGATGGCGGCATCGACCTCTCGCCCGCCGTCGTTCCCGCCGGTCATGGCGTTGATGCGCCGGGCAAATTCATCCGCACGGGCGGAAAGGTTCTCGGCGATATAATAGAGCACCTGCGCCCGTGCATGACCGCTCTTACCGGCCCAGCCTCTTGCGTTCACCGCTGCCTCGACCGCACCCCGAACGTCCTTGCGGTTGGCGTGCGCCACATGGCCGAGCAGCCTTTGCCGGGGCGAGAGCACCGGGATGCTGTAACCGCCATCGGGCCTGACCTGCCTGCCGCCGATATAGAGCTTCGCGGTCCGGTCGATACTGTCCTGCGGCGCGGCCACCGGCGTCCCGGCCACCGGCGCAACCCGTTCCAGCGGCCCGGCCTCGCCCTTGGGCCGGGTATAGGCCGCCAGCCCTTCCCAACCACCCTCTCGCCCGAAGCCGCTTTCGCGCACCCCGCCAAACGGGGCGGCAGCGTCAAACAGGTTGGAGGCGTTCACCCACACCACCCCCGCCGCCAGTTTCGGCGCGATGTCGAGCGCGAGATTGACGCTCTCTGTCCACACCGAGGCCGCCAGCCCGTAGCGGCTGTTATTGGCGAGCGCCACGGCCTCTGCCGGGGTGCGGAAGGTGGCCGACACCAGCACCGGGCCGAAAATCTCTTCCTGCATCAGGCGGGCGGCGGGATGCAGGCCGGTGATCAGTGTCGGCGGATAGAAGCAGCCCCCTTCGGGCAGGGGCGCGCGGGCGTGGTGAACATCGCCCTCTGCACCGCCTTCGCTGACCATCCGGGTGATGGCCCGCAACTGCACCGGATCGACGATCGCGCCCACATCGACGCATTTGTCAAGCGGGTCACCGATGCGCAGCCCGTCCATCCGGGCCTTGAGCCGGTCATAGAATCGCCCGGCGATGCCCTCCTGCACCAATAGCCGTGACCCTGCGCAACAGACCTGCCCCTGATTGAACCAGATCGAATCGACCAGCCCCTCGACGGCGCTGTCAATGTCGGCGTCATCAAAGACGACATAGGGGGATTTGCCGCCCAGCTCCAGCGTCAGCGCCTTGCCGGACCCGGCGGTGGCCTGCCGTATCTGTCGCCCGACCGAGGTGGAGCCGGTAAAGGCGATTTTGTCGATACCCGGATGGGTCACGATCATCTGACCTACCGCGCCATCGCCGGTAACGATGTTGACGACACCGCCAGGCAAGCCCGCCTGCTCACAGATTTCGGCAAACAGCAGCGCGGTCAAAGAGGTGTATTCCGCCGGTTTCAGAACCACGGTATTACCAGTGGCAAGCGCGGGGGCAATTTTCCACGCCAGCATCAGCAGGGGGAAATTCCATGGGATAATCTGGCCGCAGACCCCGACAGGCGCGGCGTCCGGCAGTTCGGTCTCCATCAGTCGGGCCAGACCAGCGTGGTAATAGAAATGCCGGATCGCAAGCGGAATATCGATGTCACGGCTTTCGCGGATCGGCTTGCCGTTGTCGAGCGTTTCCAGAACCGCGAGCAGCCGGGAGTGTTTCTGCATCAGCCGCGCAAGGGCATAGAGTGCGCGGGCCCGGTCATGGCCGGACGCCCCCGCCCAGTCCGGCCCCGCCTTGCGCGCGGCGGCAACGGCGGTGTCCACATCCGCCCGGGTTGCCTGGGTAAGGCGGGCCAGCGTTTCCCCCGTCGCCGGATTGCAGGATTTGAACCCCTTGCCGGGCGGGGTATGTGCGCCGTCGATGAAATGGCCGAACCGGGCCTTGTGCCGGGCGAGCCAGTCCAGCGCCGGGCGCGCGTCCTCGGGGGCGGGGCCATATGCCATAGTCTCGAAGATTTCCTCTACGGTCATGTTCCTATCCCATCGGATGGCGGCGGGCGGCCGAATAGCGCCCGGTAACGTGATGTTCCAGTTGGCGCTCTATGTCCCCCAGCAGGGACGACGCGCCAATGCGCAACAGGTCCGGCCGCAGCCAGCGGTCGCCCAGTTCGTCCTTGATCAGCGCAAGGTATTGCAGCGCTTGTTTGGCCGTGGAAAGGCCGCCCGCGGGTTTATAGCCGACATAATGGCCGGTCCGCTCATGGTAGTCGCGGATGGCGCGCAGCATCACCAGCGTGACGGGTAGGGTGGCATTGACGCTTTCCTTTCCGGTCGAGGTCTTGATGAAATCCGCCCCGGCCATCATTGAGACCAGCGAGGCACGGGCGACATTGCGCAGCGTGCCCAGTTCACCGGTGGCAAGGATGGCCTTCAGATGCGCGTCGCCACAGGTCCGCCGGAATGCCGCCACCTCATCGTGAAGCGCCTGCCAGTCGCCGGTCAGCACATGGCGGCGGGAAATCACGATGTCGATCTCCTGCGCGCCCGCCTGCACACTGTCCTCTATCTCGGCGAGGCGCAGGCGAAAGGGCGACAGGCCCGCCGGAAACCCGGCAGAGACGACGGCAACCGGAATCCCGCTGCCCGACAGGGCGGCGGTGGCCGCCCCGATCATGTCGTGATAGACACAGACCGCGCCGGTGGTGATTGCGGGCATCCCGAGGGCGTCAAGCAAATCGGCGCGCACCGGCTGACGGGCCTTGGCGCAGAGCCTGCGCACACGCTCCGCCGTGTCGTCGCCCGAGAGTGTGGTCAGGTCAACGCAGGTGATGGCCCTCAGCAGCCATGCCGCCTGATGGTCTTTCTTGACCGACCGGCGGCCCGGCAGTGCGGTGACGCGGCGCTCAACGGCAGAGGTGTTGATCCGCACTGAGGACACCCAGGCCCGATCAAGCGCCATGCCCGGATTGCGGGGCAGGTGATCCCCGGCCATGGGCGTGGCTTCGGCGGCCCCGGCGGTTTCGCCAGTGGCAGCGGTGATCGGTTTTCCCTTGATGTGCATCAGGATCAGGCCCCCCGGTCAGGCGATGCCGGAACCTGTCACGCCGGTTCGGGCATTGCAAGGCCGATGATTGCCGGGTCAGGCTCCGCCCCCGGCGCGGACGGGCGGCTTTTCAAACCGGGGAAATGGGGTTACGAGGGAGCGCACACGCCGCAGGAGGCCACACCCCCATGCCCTTTGACCGCTCGGTGAAGATCGCCCCGTCCATCCTCTCCGCCGATTTCGCCGATTTCGGGGCGGAATGCGAGGCGGTCGAGGCACAGGGGGCGGACTGGGTGCATGTGGATGTGATGGACGGGCATTTCGTCCCCAACATCACCTTTGGCCCCGCCACCTGCAAGGCGATCCGGCCTCATGTCAGGGGCGTGATGGACGTGCATCTGATGATCGCGCCCGCAGACCCGTATATCGACGCCTTTGCCGGGGCGGGTGCGGATGTCATCACCGCCCATGCAGAGGCCGGCCCGCATATCCACCGCACCTTGCAGGCCATTCGCGGGGCCGGGGCGAAGGCGGGCGTCGCACTCAACCCCGCCACCCCGGCAAGCGCTGTCGAACATGTGCTGGATATTGCTGATCTGGTCTGCGTGATGACCGTCAATCCGGGCTTCGGCGGGCAGGCATTCATCGACATGACAAAGAAAATCCGCCGCCTGCGCGCGATGATCGGCGACCGCCCGGTGCATATCGAGGTCGATGGCGGCGTGACGCCAGAAACCGCGCCCATGGTCGTGGCGGCGGGGGCGGATGTGCTGGTGGCGGGAAGCGCCGTGTTCAGGGGTGGCTCGGCCCGTGAACCCGCACCCTATGGCAGGAACATCCGGGCGCTGCGCAGGGCGGCGGGCGGCTGATCCGCTTCCCTTTCCGGGGGCGGGTGGCTAGGATAGGCCGCGAAAGCCCGCCCCTCTCGTTACAGGATTTCCGCCGATGCCCGCCGTTGCCGCCCCAACCCCCGCCCGATCTGCCCTTGATCAGCTTCGCGATATGACCGTGGTGGTCGCCGATACCGGCGATATTGCCGCCATCGAACGATTGCATCCGATTGACGCCACCACCAACCCGTCCCTGATCCTGAAAGCAGCGCAAATGCCGGAATATGCCGGTCTGATACAGGCGGCGATTGCGCGGGCGGACCGGGCCGCTCTGCCCGATGCACAGGTGGTCACGGATGTGGCCGACCGGGTTGCCGTCGGTTTCGGGGCGAAAATTGCCGGGCGGGTGCCTGGCCGGGTGTCGGTCGAGGTCGATGCGCGCCTGTCCTTTGACACCGGGGCCACGGTTGAAAAGGCCCGCCGGATCGTCGCGCTGTTTGCCGAACAGGGGGTGCCTGCCGAGCGCCTGCTGATCAAGATCGCCGCAACATGGGAGGGCATCCGGGCGGCGGAACGGCTGGAGAAGGAAGGCATCAACTGCAACCTGACGCTGATCTTCGGCTTTGCCCAGGCCCGTGCCTGCGCCGAGGCGGGCGTCTTTCTGATCTCGCCGTTTGTGGGCCGCATTCTCGACTGGCATAGGGCCGCGAATCCGGGCGTGACATACACGGCGGAAAATGATCCCGGCGTGGCGTCGGTGACCGCGATCTATCGCTATTTCAAGGCGCGCGGGTTCGGGACCGTGGTGATGGGGGCGAGCTTCCGCAATACCGGTGAGATCAGGGCGCTGGCCGGGTGTGACCGGCTGACGATCAGCCCGGCGCTGATGGATGAGCTGGCCGCTGATGCCGGGGCGTTGCCGCGGGTGCTGGAGGACACGGGCGCGCGGGCGGCCCCCGAAGCGCCGTTGACAGAGGCCGATTTTCGCTGGCGGATGAATGCGGATGCAATGGCGACGGAGAAGCTGGCCGAGGGTATTCGGGCGTTCGCCGCCGACAGCGCGCGGCTGGAGTCGATGCTGGCGGATATGATCTGAGGCCGGGTGGGGGTTTGTGCAGGGGGGCTTGACAGAAGCATCGTGGTTAATTATGTGTTGGTCCTGCCTTGGGGACCGGATGGGCTCATTTTACAACCCAAAATAGGGAGAGGTAAGCTATGGGGTGCAGAATTGGCATGGCGACGAATGTCGCCAATCGGGTGGGGCAGCTTGAGGCGGACGGAACCGTCCCAAGTGGGGCAGCGTGTAAAACGCTCGCTTCCGGGTTGACCTACGAGAAAGCGACTGAGATGGAAGTCCGTGAGCGGGCGGCCTGTGGACAACACTGCCAAGGTAGTGCAGGTGGCGGCTATGTGGCCGGTCGTGTGTGGAGCGTCTATCGGATTGACTGGTAACAGGCTGATCGTTATATTGGGCGATGCACTTTATAATCAAAGGCAAGCTGGAGAAGATGGTTGACCGTTACACAAAGACCGTTCTGACGATTATCGCGGTTGCGCTGTGCGCCTTGGTGCTCCAGGACACAGTGCGGCCTGTAGGAGCACTTGGTGAGGGTTGTGGTGGCTACTTCGATCCTTGCCACGTCGAAGTGACAGGAACACCGACGGTAGACGTTAATGTGCGGCATATGCCGAGTGTGCAGGTTTGGAACGACTGAACCGGGCGAGATCCTCGCCTCGCCCCCCTTCACCGCAGCCCCTCGCAGAACCGGTGAATGCGCGCACATGCCTCGGCCAGCACCTCATCGGCGGCAGCATAGCTGATGCGGATATTCGGGGACAGCCCGAAGGCCGCGCCAAAGACAACCGCGACCCCGGTTTCCTCCAGCAGCGCCGTCGCGAAGTCCTCGTCGCTCCCGATCAGCGCGCCCCCGGCACTCACCTTGCCGATGCAGCCCATAACGGAAGGATAGACATAAAACGCGCCCTGCGGCACCGGGCAGTCAATACCGGGGGCCGCATTCAGCGCCGCCACCACCAGATCACGCCGCCTGGCAAACACCCGGTTGCGCCCCGCCAGAAACCCCTGCGGCCCGTTTAGCGCCGCCACCGCCGCCCACTGGCTGACCGAACAGGGGTTCGAGGTCGATTGCGACTGAAACTTGCGCATCCCCGCAATCAACTCCGCCGGACCCGCCCCGTAACCGATCCGCCAGCCGGTCATCGCATACGCCTTGGACACGCCGTTGACGATCAGCGTCCGTTCCAGCAGGCCCGGCTCGACCTGCGCGAGCGTGCAAAAGCTGAAATCGCCGAAGGTCAGATGCTCATAGATGTCATCCGCCATCACCCGGACATGGGGGTGGCGCATCAGCACCTCGGTCAGCGCCTGCATCTGTTCGCGCCCATAGCCCGCCCCGGTTGGGTTCGACGGCGAATTGAGGATCACCCATCGGGTTTTGGGCGTGATCAGGGCGTCAAGTTGCGCGGGCGTCAGTCTGAAAGCGCTTTCAAGCGTGGCCCCGGCAATCACCGGAACGCCGCCCGCCAGCAGAACCATATCGGGATAGCTGACCCAATAGGGCGCGGGGATCACCACCTCGTCGCCCGGATCAAGTGTGGCCATCAGCGCATTGTGCAGAATCTGCTTGCCGCCCGCGCCGATGCTGATCTGATCAGGGCGGTATGTCAGCCCGTTGTCGCGGCGGAACTTGGCGCAGACTGCGGCCTTCAGCTCCGGGATACCATCGGGCGCGGTGTATCGGGTGTGGCCCGCGTTGATTGCGGCGATGGCGGCGGCGCGGATATGTTCGGGCGTGTCGAAATCCGGCTCGCCCGCGCTCAGCGCGATGATGTCGCGCCCCTCGGCCGCCAGCTCTCTGGCCCGGGTGCTGATGGCAATGGTCGGCGATGGTTTGACGCGCGACAGCCGGGCGGAAAGATCGGTCATGGCAAACACCGGTTTGAAGTCTCTGTCCCCATGTCGTAGGGTGCCGCCGTCGGGCATTCAAGCGGATTGCACGGGGGTAGAGGGGGCAGATCAGGATGGTGGCCATGACGACCGGCTGGTTCAGTGACGAAACCGCAACTTTTGGCGACCGGCTGGCGGGGGCGCGCGAGGCCGCTGGTCTCAGCCGGGCCGATCTGGCCGAACGCCTGGGGGTGACGCTGGCGGTGGTCCGGGCGTGGGAGGACGACATGCAGGAGCCGCGCTCGAACCGGCTTTTGCGGCTCTCCGGTGTTCTCAATGTCTCGATCATGTGGCTTCTGAATGGCGAGGGCGCGGGCCTCGACCGGCCCGCAGACGAACCCTTGCCGGTGCCGGAACTGGGTGACATCCTGGCCGAGATTCGCGATTTACGTGCCCAGGCCGCCCGGAATGCCGAACGGCTGGGGCGGCTGGAGGAACGATTGCGGGTGATTCTGAAAGATGATGGCGCAGGCTGAGCCACCCGGCATCCGGCTGAGGCGGCTGCAAATGCGCTCTTGCCGACGGGGAACGCGGGAAATGGACCTTATCCTCGGCGGTTTCGCACAATCCGGGCTGGCGCGGCTCGGGCCGGATGCGCTTGACCTCTATGAGCGGCTGCTGGCAGAGAACGACCATGACCTCTACGCCTGGGTCTTGGGGCAGGCCGCCGCCCCCGCACGATACCGCGACCTGATCGCCCGGATCACGGCCTGCCATTCAAATAGCCGGATTTAACGAAAAATTCGCTAATGCCCGCCACACTCCGCTCAAAGCCAAATGGCAGCGGAGAACATCAATGAGCTATCAGTCACAACTTGCCGTAGCGGAAGACAAGGTGTTCGTGGCCGGGTATCTGGAAGTGCTGGCGCTGGTCGAACGGCTGCACCGGCTGCTTCTGGATGTGATCAAGGATGAGTTTGAACGGGTGGGCGTTCTGGACATCAACGCGGTTCAGGCGCTGTTGCTGTTCAATATCGGTGATCACGAGGTGACGGCGGGCGAACTGAAGACGCGCGGTTACTATCAGGGGTCCAATGTCAGCTATAACCTGAAAAAGCTGGTGGAAATGGGCTATATGCACCATCAGAGATGCGAGATTGACCGCCGCGCCGTCCGGGTGCGTCTGACCACCAAGGGTCGGGAAATCCGCGATATTGTCGCCGGGCTGTTTGCACGTCAGGCCGAGGGGTTGCAGGCGAGGAACGTTCTGGGCCAGGGCGGTGTGGATGAGATCGGCGATGTGCTGAGACGGGTCGAACGTTACTGGACCGATCAGATCAGGTATATTTACTGAGACCTCTGCATATTGGCGTAGCCGGGCAGCCGCCTGCCTGGGCGGGCGCTTTTCTTGAAAGTCTAAATTGGCGATGATCTTGCCATAAAGTCCATACGCTCCAACTGGTTGAGGCGTCTATAGCGCCTGCCGGG
>JPPB01000297.1 GCA_001483205.1 alpha proteobacterium 3107 | reverse complement strand
CTGGCGGCGACCCTGGCCGAAGAGCTGAGCGCGGCGCTGACCCACAAGGCGCGGGCCACCCTTGCCGTTCCCGGCGGCACGACGCCGGGGCCGTTATTCGATGTGCTCTCGGCGGCAGACCTGGAGTGGGAGCGGGTGGATGTCATGCTGACCGATGAGCGCTGGGTGGCAGAGGGTGACACGCGGTCCAACACCCGGCTGGTGCGGCAGAGGTTGCTGACGAACCGGGCGGCGAAGGCCCGGCTCGTGCCACTCTATATCCCGGCGGAAACCCCCGAGGATGCCCTGCCGGACCTGGCCCGTGGCATCGGGCCGCTGCTGCCGATTGACATTCTGTTGCTGGGGATGGGGGACGACATGCACACCGCGTCGCTGTTTCCGGGCGCACCGGGATTGCGGGCGGCGATCAGTCCCCGCGCCCCGATCCTGTCGGCTCAGCACCCCCCCGGCACAGCGGAAGCGCGTATCAGCCTGACGATACCGGCGCTGAAAGGGGCCATAAACGCCCATCTGCTGATTCTGGGGGCAGGTAAGCGCGCGGCCCTGCATCAGGCGCGGCGGCTGAACGACCCGGAGCTTGCGCCGGTCTCTGCGCTGCTTGACGACATTTCCGTGCATTGGGCGGCGTGATCATGGAGTGGGACCGGCTCCGCCGTCTGGCCACCCTGGCCAAAGACCGCCGCATCGCCAATCTTTTCAGGGACACAGAGCGGGCACGGAAATTTTCGGTTCGCGCCGGTGATCTGCTGCTCGACTTCTCCAAGACCAGTATCGACGATACGACATTCGGCGTGCTTGTGGACATGGCGGCGGCATCGGGGCTGGAGGCGCAGCGGGAGGCGATGTTTTCCGGCGCGCGGATCAATCAGACCGAGAACCGGGCCGTCCTGCATACGGCGCTGCGCAATCTGAATGGCGGGCCGGTCATGCTGGATGGCCGCGATGTCATGCCCGGTGTCCGGGCCACCCTTGAACATATGCGCCGCTTTGCCGGGGATGTCAGGGCCGGACGTTTCACCGGACAGGGGGGGCGGATCACCGATGTGGTCAATATCGGCATCGGCGGTTCCGATCTCGGCCCGGCCATGGCGGTGCGGGCGCTCGCCCCCTGTCACGACGGTCCGCGCTGTCATTTCGTCTCGAATGTGGACGGGGCGGATATTCACGACACGCTTTCGGGGCTGGTGCCCGAAACGACGCTGATCATCGTTGCGTCCAAAACCTTCACCACGGTCGAGACGATGACCAACGCTGAGGCCGCCCGTGCGTGGATGGCCGCCGGGGTGGGGGAGCCGGGGGCGCAGTTCGCCGCCATCTCTGCCGCCGGAGAGCGCGCCGCCGCCTTCGGCATCGCGCCGGGGCGTGTCTTTGGCTTCGGCGATTGGGTCGGGGGGCGCTATTCCGTGTGGGGGCCGGTTGGTCTGTCGCTGATGATCGCGGTGGGGGCAGAGGATTTCGGCGCGTTCCTTGGCGGTGCCGAGGCGATGGACCGGCATTTCCGCACCGCGCCGTTGGCGGAAAATATGCCGGTCGTGCTGGCGCTGGTCGGGATATGGCACAATCAGGGCTGCGGCTATGCGACCCGCGCCGTGCTGCCATATGATCAGCGCCTTGCGCGCCTGCCCGCCTATCTGCAACAACTGGAGATGGAATCGAACGGCAAGGGGGTTGCGATGGATGGCGGGCCTCTGCCGGTTCCGTCCGGCCCGGTGGTGTGGGGAGAGCCGGGCACCAACGGACAGCACGCCTTTTATCAGCTTATCCATCAGGGCACCCGGATCATCCCGTGCGAGTTTCTGGTCGCCGCAGAGGGGCATGAGGCGGCGCTCGACCATCACCACCGGTTGTTGGTCGCGAATTGTCTGGCGCAGTCAGAGGCGTTGATGCTGGGGCGCGACCCTTCTGCCGGGGGGATGGCCGGGGGAGAGGCCGCCGGGAGACAGGCGCGCCACCGGGCCTTTCCCGGCAACCGGCCCTCGACGACGCTGGTTTATCCGAAACTGACCCCGTATGCGCTGGGGCAGATCATCGCGCTTTACGAGCACCGGGTGTTTGTTGAGGGGGCGCTGTTGGGGATCAATTCGTTTGACCAGTGGGGGGTGGAGTTGGGCAAGGCACTGGCCCGTGACATGGAGCCGCTGGTTTCAGCGGACCACCCCGCCGGTCATAAGGACGGCTCAACCCGCCTGTTGCTTGAGTTTGTGCAGGCCTGCCGGGGGCGGTGAGGGGCGTATGGTGCTGCTGTGTGCGTTATGCAAGCGCCTGAGCGGGCAATTTGACCGTTGATGCGCTGTTATGCTGGGGGTTGTTTCAATGGGTGTTTGTATTGCATTCGGCAATAAAATCTTCAATCTCTGAATCGCTGTATCCGGCGTCTTTCAAAATGGCCTTCGCCGCCTTGTTATCGTGAAGGGCGATTTTTCGCAGTTGAACGCAATCCGTGCCGCCCTTCAGCCTGTAAAGTTCGATTCTTTCGGTTTGCCGCTTGAACATATATCCTTTTTTCCGGATCGCCTTAAGCAAATGCTCTCTTTGGATCATTTTGCGCCTCGTAAATTAAGTGCCACGGGATATGAACTTCAGAGGGATGGGATGCCCGCATATCCGTTTTCTCCGAAGATTCCCATCCTCTCACACTGAGGAATGTGTCAAGCTCATTGTCTTCCAGAAGATCAGCCAGAAGGATACTTATGGCCTCTGGAATCAGCGAGTGAAGCTCGTCCAGCGACCCGGCCTCGGTTGTGATTCCGAGTTCATCACAAAAGCCGACCCAGCGCTCCGGGTTCTCGCCACGTTCGGCGCGCCACCTTACATTCGCTTGGATAGTGATGACCTTTGACATGCTACCCTCTTGACCGTGATTCCAATGAAAATGTAATGCTATTCATTTCAAAATGCAAGCAGACCGATAGGAACACAACATTTAGGTGTGTTGCACCGCTCGCAGCCCAAACCCGCCCCTCACCGGCCCCCCAGCAACCCCTTGTCACGGGCCAGCTCCCGCATCCGCTGTTGCAGCTTCTCAAAGGCACGGACCTCGATCTGGCGAATACGCTCGCGGCTGACCCCGAACCGGCCGGACAACTCTTCCAGCGTCATCGGCTGTTCGGTCAGACGGCGGCAGGTCAGGATGTCCCGTTCCCGCTCATTCAGCACCTCCATCGCCTCGGCCAGCAGCGCGCGCCGCACCGCAAGCTCATCCTCTGCTTCGTAATCCCCGGCCTGATCCGCGCTTTCGTCCTCCAGCCAGTCCTGCCACTGCATCGCCCCCTCGCCATCGGCCCCGATGGTGACATTCAGCGACGCATCCCCCCCCGACAGGCGGCGGTTCATCGAGATGACATCCTGCTCGGTCACGTTCAGGTCATGGGCGATCCGGCTGACCGCCTCTGGCCGCAGGTCGCCCTCATCCAGCGCCCCGATCCGCGCCTTGGCCTTGCGCAGGTTGAAAAACAGTTTTTTCTGCGCCGATGTGGTGCCCAGCTTGACCAGCGACCACGACCGCAGGATATATTCCTGAATTGCGGCGCGAATCCACCACATCGCGTAGGTGGCGAGCCGAAAGCCCCGCTCGGGGTCAAAGCGTTTCACCGCCTGCATCAGGCCGACATTCGCCTCGGAAATGACCTCGGCCTGGGGCAGGCCATAGCCGCGATAGCCCATGGCGATCTTGGCCGCCAGCCGCAGGTGGCTGGTGACCATCTTGTGCGCGGCCCCGGAATCCTGATGGTCGGCCCAGCGCTTGGCCAGCATGTATTCCTCTTCCGGCTCCAGCAGGGGGAATTTGCGGATTTCCTGAAGATAGCGGTTCAGTCCCTGCTCCGGCGACGGGGCGGGGAGGTTGGAATAGTTGCTCATGGGTTCGGTTTCCGACTGTGCGCCGTGAGGGGGTGGTGCCCGGACGGGCCTGACCTAAAGGCGCGGGCGGGGGATTTCAAGGGTGAAGCGGGTGGTGGCAGGTTTTGGGCAAGGGGGCAGGTCAGATGGAATGCCGAACCAAGGTTCAGGAATGCGCCCTTCAGGCAGGTTATGTTGGTATGGGCGTATTGCATCCCGGTCGTCCGGGTGAAACGTGTCGCCAGCCAAAGCCGTTGTTTTCCAATATTCCAGTAAGTCGTGCAGCAAATTCGGACCCTCTGATATGGGGTGGTGCCTGCGTCAGGCGCTTGGAACACGCAGGAAATAGAGGCGATGGAGCGACCTGTCAAATCCGGGTTATGGATCAAGACACTATCGACCCGCCCGATCCGGGCCGGGGCCGCCCCCCCGCAGCGCCTCGATAAGCGCCGACATGTCCCCGGGCAGGGACGCCGCAAACCGCATCGCCTCGCCGCTTGTCGGGTGAACGAACCCCAGAGTGGCGGCGTGCAGCGCCTGCCGGGGAAAGGCGCGCGCGGCCCCGGCCCCCGCCGCACTGATCGCGCGCCGGGCAAGGCTCCGCCTGCCGCCATAGAGCGGATCACCGATCAGACCATGCCCGGCATGGGCCATATGCACCCGAATCTGGTGCGTCCGCCCGGTTTCCAGCCAGCAATCGAGCACCGCCGCCGCGCCCGGCTCTGCCCCGAACCGCTCCACCACCCGCGCCCGCGTCACCGCCCGCCGCCCGCCGGAAAGCACCACCGCCTGCCGTTGCCGGTCATGCCGGTGGCGGGCGATCCCGGTGGCGATACACATCACCCCCCCGGCCTCAAAGCTCAGGCCGGGCGTCCCGCACAGGCGCGGATCGGCCCCGTCCGGCGCGCCATACACCACCGCGCGGTAATGGCGGCTGACCGTATGCGCCGCGAACTGCCGGGCCAGGCCGTGATGGGCGCAGTCCGATTTGGCGACGACCAGCAGGCCCGATGTGTCCTTGTCAATCCGATGCACGATACCGGGCCGCCTCTGCCCGTTGATGCCCGACAGGCGGTCACCGCAATGGGCCAGCAGCGCATTGACCAGCGTGCCCGAGGGCGCGCCGGGGGCCGGATGCACGACCATGCCCGCAGGCTTGTCGATCACGATCAGGTGGTCATCCTCATACCGGACCGCCAGCGGGATTGCTTCGGGGGCCACCGGGATGTCGCTGACCTGCGGTATGTCGATGGTCAGAATGTCACCGGTGGCGACCCGTGCGCCGGGGTCGGTCATGGCCTGCCCGTCGCGCGACACGCTTCCCGCCCGGATCAGCCGGGCCAGACGCGAACGGCTGAGCGATGCCTGCTCTGGCGTATCGCGGGCGAGCGCCTTATCAAGGCGGTTGGGCGGGTTCGCGCTGATCGTGACCCGCAGAACCGACAAGGGCTGCCCGATGCAAGACGATTCTGATCCCGATCCCGACATGCGGGCCTCCCTGCCCGGAACGATCCTGTTTCTGCGCCGTCTGGTGGGCGTGTTGACGGCGGTGATGATTCTGGGGGTTGTAACGGTGGTGGTGCTGCTTGTCATCCGCCTGCAATCGCCGGGGGGGGCGGGGATGTCGGGACTGCGGGGCCTGCCCGATATGATCACCCTGCCGGAGGGAACCGAGGCCACCGCCTTTACCGTCGCGCCCGGATGGTATGGGGTGGTGACCGGGGCGGACGAAATCCTGATCTTTGACCGGCAGAGCGGGGCGCTGCGTCAGCGGCTTCAGATCACCACCGGCGGCGAGTGATGAACCGCGGTGGGACGGGCAGGCGGTGCTTTTGCTTTGCATAATGGCGGATCGGCTGCCAAACCGTCCGCCCGGCGCTTGCGCCGGGCAGCGCCTGCCTGCCCCCCGGCAGGCGCTTAAAACATCTCAGCCTGTTGCAGTGTATAGGCTTTATGGCAAGACCATCGCCGGTGTGGAATATCAGGAAAAGCGCCTGCCCAGGCAGGCGGTTGCCCGGCTTGGTCAATATTCAGAGGTCTTGGGAGCAGCCCCCCAAGCAGAAACGACCCAAGCTGCGCCATCATATGGTTCCGCCCGTTCGTCCCTCAATGGGGCAGCGCGCATCCCCCCTTTGCCGGGACGGGTGCCGCCTATTGCGCTGACGCCTGCGCCTTCAGGATTTCTTTCTTTATCCTCAAGGCATTATCCGACAAGGTATCATCACCGGCCTTGGCGAGAAACCCATCCAGCCCGCCACGATGATCGACACTGCGCAGAGCGGCGGCAGAAATCCGCAGCCGGAACCCCCGGCCCAGGGTCTCGGATTGCAGGGTCACATCATTCAGGTTCGGCAGAAAGCGCCGCTTGGTCCTGTTGTTGGCGTGGCTGACATTGTTGCCCGCCATCGGGCCTTTTCCGGTCAGTTCGCAGCGGCGCGACATGGGGGTGTTCCTTCGTCTCTTAAACGGTGTCATACGCGGGGCGCGCGCACGGGGGCGGGGGTGGTCGGTTTGCGGCGCGCCAGTGGCGCGGGCAGGCCCGCAAACGCCCCGGAGCGGTGATGTATGTCCATTCACCGCCGCCGTCAAGCGGTTCATCCGCCCTATAGCCTCACGCCCGGATTTTGAGTCCAAACCCCGGCCCTGTTCCCGCCCGGTCGCAAGACCGGGCCGCGCCGCGTCACCCCTCAATGGGGTGGGGTGGCGCGCCCCCCCGCTTGCCGGATGCGGCTTTACCTCTTTCCCGAAACCTCTGCATAATGGCGCTGCCCGGCGTTCCGCCGGGCGGGGCATTGGGGGAGCGATACACCTTTATGCAGAGGTCTTTCTCCCCTATCCGCCCCCGTCAAACCGCTCCAGCAGGTGCGCCGCCGCAACCGAGGGGCTCTCGCGCCCCTCAAGAACCGCATCGCCAAGGGACTGCATCATCCCGTCAAGCGCCGCATCGCGGGACAGCCGCAAAAGCAGGCCGTGGCGCACCTCTTCCCCGAACCAGTATCGCGCCTGCCGCGCCCGCCGTGCCGCCCAATGCCCGGACCGCCGCCGCCATTCGGCAAGCGCGCTCATTTCCGCCCAGGCCGTTTGCAGCCCCGATTCCTCCAGCGCCGAAATTGCCAGCGCCTTGGGAAAGCCGTCCGCATCCTCAGCCCGCTTGCGCATCAGACGCAGCGCCCCCGCATAATCGGCGCATGTTCGGGCAGCGGCGGCTTTCAGATCACCATCGGCCTTGTTGACCAGAATCAGGTCGGCGATTTCCATGATCCCGCGCTTGACGCCCTGCAATTCATCGCCGCCAGCCGGGGCGATCAGCAGAACAAAGATGTCGCACAGCTCTGCCGCCATGGTTTCGGACTGGCCCACGCCGACGGTCTCGATCAGCACCACATCATGGCCCGCCGCCTCGCACAGCGCGACGGCCTCGCGTGTGCGGCGCGCCACCCCCCCCAGATGGCTCTGGCTGGGGGAAGGGCGGATGAACGCAGCGGGCTGGCGCGACAGGCGGTCCATCCGCGTCTTGTCGCCGAGGATCGAGCCGCCGGAGCGCGCCGAGCTGGGATCAACCGCCAGCACCGCGACCTTCAGCCCCAGCCCGGCCAGCATCATGCCAAAGGCGTCGATAAAGGTGGATTTGCCGACGCCGGGCGCGCCCGACAACCCGATCCGCAGGGCCTGACGGTCGGCCCGGTTCACCGCCTTCAGCAGGGCCAGCGCCCCGGCCCGGTGATCATCGCGCCCGCTTTCGATCAGCGTGATGGCGCGCGCCAGCGCCCGGCGTTCGCCCGCCAGAACCCGCTTTGCCAGATTTTCTGCCCCATCTTTCGCCATTGCCGCCATGCCACACTGCGCCGGTTTCGCCCCACGTCCGTTCCGCCCCCGCCCTTATGCCCGCACCGGAAGGCGATGAAAAGCCGTCATCCCCCGGCACCGATTGCGCATGGTTGACACCGGCTGATCTCCGGCACATATGGCGGATATGCCGCCGGACAAGGCGGACTCTTCCGAACGGGGACCAGGGCTGATGGCGAAAATCACCTATATTGAGCATGGCGGAACCGAGCATGTGGTTGAGGTTGCCACCGGCCTGACCGTCATGGAAGGCGCGCGCGACAACAACATTCCCGGCATTGAGGCAGATTGCGGCGGGGCCTGCGCCTGTTCCACCTGCCATGTCTATGTGCATCCCGACTGGGTGGGCAGGCTGCCGGCCAAAGAGCCGATGGAAGAGGACATGCTCGATTTCGCCTATGAGCCGGATGCAGAGCGCTCCCGCCTGACCTGTCAACTGACGGTGAGCGATGCGCTGGATGGTCTGATCGTGCAGATGCCGGAAAGGCAGATATAGCCAGGCGACGGCATTTCGGCCTTACACCCCGGTCCTGATCCCGCCCCCCCACGGGGCGGCGCGTTCGCGCCCCGTGCGGGTCGGATGCGGCCTTTCGGACGGGTCGCGCACCTGTCCCGGCGAAATCTCTGACATTGCGCCCTGACCGGATCATGGCTGGACCCTGTGATCAATTTTACGGCGTCAAACTATATGCAGAGGTCTTCAGATGTCTTTTCGTTGGGGATAAATCAAAAAAACCCTTTACAGCGCATCCGTTTCCCCACACCATATATGGTATAGAAAGCGGGTTGAACCTGCTTCGGTAGTATGGGCACCCAGTTCTTGGGGGGATGGTTCCTGACTGAAGCTATAGCGAAAGAGGCCGGGCATGTCATATACAGAGCAGTTTATCCAGACCGACGATCTGCACCCGATCGACCTTGCCGAAACCCTTGCCGAGCATCACGAATGGGAGTTCGACCGGGTTGCCGACGATCAGATTGCGATGGCGGTTGAGGGGCGATGGTGTGCCTATTCGGTCACGCTGGCGTGGTCAGCGGGGGATGAAACCCTGCGCCTGATCTGCACTTTCGAGATGAGGCCGCCCGAGGATCGCCTGCCGGAGCTTTACGACACCCTGAACCGCGCCAATGATCTGTGCTGGGCGGGCGGGTTCACCTATTGGCCCGAGCATGGCCTGATGACCTATCGCTACGGTCTGGTGCTGGCGGGCGGGCAGATGGCCGGGGCCGAGCAGATCACGGCGCTGATCAATGCGGCGGTGATGGCCTCGGAACGGTTTTACCCGGCGTTTCAGCTTGTCGGCTGGGGCAAGAGCAGCGCGACAGAAGCGATGAAGATGGCGATTGCAGAGGCTTACGGGCGCGCCTAGGGGCGTTGCGGGCCGGGGTCGCTATGGGCCGAAGGGAGCCAAGGGGGAAATCCTGTGGCATTTGAGGAAATCGAACGCCGGGGTCTGGTGTTGCTGGGATGCGGCAGGATGGGGTCGGCGATGCTGGAGGGCTGGCTGTCGCGCGGCCTGCCAGCGGCGGCGGTTCAGGTGCAGGATCCCGGCCTGCCCGAGGCGCTGCAACAGCGGCTGGCGGCGCAGGGGGTCAGGCTGAATGCGGCACTGCCCGCCGCGCCCGCCGTTGTCCTGATTGCCGTGAAGCCGCAGGCGCTGCCGGACGCGCTGCCGCACCTGGCCCCGCTGGGGGGCGGCGATACGCTGTTCCTGTCGGTCGCGGCGGGGGCGACCATCGGCTATTACCAACAAACCCTGGGCGCAGGGACGC
>JPPB01000296.1 GCA_001483205.1 alpha proteobacterium 3107 | reverse complement strand
TTGCGCTTTGCCATCCGTGAGGGCGGCAGGACCGTCGGATCGGGCGTCGTCTCCAAAATCATCGAGTAGAACGCAACCCCCCCGTGTCGAAGCGGGCCGTCTCTGTCCGGCCCGCCCCCGACCGCGAAAGGCTGAAAACATGGCAATCCATAGCCAAAACATCCGCATCCGGCTGAAGGCTTTCGACTATCGTGTGCTTGACGCCAGCACGCGGGAGATTGTCAGCACTGCCCGCCGGACCGGTGCGCAGGTGCGCGGCCCGATCCCGCTGCCGAACAAGATCGAGAAATTCACCGTTCTGCGCGGCCCGCATGTGAACAAGAAATCCCGTGATCAGTTCGAGATCAGGACACATAAGCGCCTGCTGGACATCGTTGACCCGACCCCGCAGACCGTGGACGCGCTGATGAAGCTCGACCTGGCCGCCGGTGTCGATGTCGAGATCAAGGTCTGAGAAGGGGATCGGTAATGCGCTCTGGTGTTATCGCAAAGAAAGTCGGCATGACCCGGCTGTTCATGGAGGACGGCCGCCAGGTTCCGGTGACCGTTCTGCAACTTGACAACCTTCAGGTCGTCGCGCAGCGCACGGTGGAAAAGGACGGCTATACCGCCGTTCAGATCGGCGCGGGCGCGGCAAAGACACGGCGGATCACAAAGGCGATGCGCGGTCATTTCGCGCTGGCCGGTGTCACGCCGAAACGCAAACTGTCCGAGTTCCGCGTGAGCCAGGAGAACCTGATCGGCGTCGGCGAGGAAATCACCGCCGATCACTATCTTGCCGGTCAGTATGTGGATGTTTCCGGCACGTCGATCGGTAAGGGCTTTGCGGGCGGCATGAAGCGCCACAACTTTCGCGGCCTGCGCGCCAGCCACGGCGTGTCGATCAGCCACCGGTCCCATGGCTCTACCGGTCAATGTCAGGATCCGGGCAAGGTGTTCAAGGGCAAGAAGATGGCCGGTCATATGGGGGCGGTCAGGGTCACGACCCAGAACCTGCAAGTTGTCAGGACCGACGCGGACCGTGGCCTGATCATGGTCAGGGGCGCGGTGCCCGGCTCTCGCGGTGGCTGGGTGACGGTCAGGGACGCGGTGAAAAAGCCGTTTCCCGAAAACGCCCCGGTTCCGGCGGCGCTGAAATCCGCGATGGTGGCCGAAAAGGTGCCGGGTGATGCTGCTGATGCTCCTGAAGGGGGTGCTGACGAATGAAACTCGATGTGATCAGACTGGAAGACGGCGAAAAAGCCGGTTCCGTCGAGCTTGGCGGGGATATTTTCGGCCTAGAGCCGCGCGCGGACATTCTGCACCGCGTTGTCCGCTGGCAGCGCAACAAGGCGCAGGCCGGAACCCACAAGGTCAAGACCCGCTCGGAAACCAGCTATTCCTCAAGGAAGGTCTATCGCCAGAAGGGGACCGGCGGCGCGCGTCACGGCGACCGCAATGCGCCGATCTTTCGCAAGGGCGGCGTCTATAAGGGGCCGACGCCCCGCAGCCACGCCCATGACCTGCCGAAGAAATTCCGCGCGCTTGGCCTGAAACACGCCCTGTCCGCCAAGGCGCGGGCGGGCGAGCTGGTGGTGATTGAGGCCGCCGAGGCCGAAGGCAAAACCGCCCTGCTGGCCCGCCAGGTCAGGAATCTGGGCTGGAAGCGGGCGCTGGTCATTGACGGGGCCGAGGTCAATGGCGGCTTTGCGCGCGCGGCGCGCAACATCGAAGGTCTTGATGTGCTGCCGTCGGCGGGCGCGAATGTCTATGACATCCTGCGGCGTGACACGCTGGTGCTCACAAAGGCAGGGGTCGAAGCACTGGAGGCACGGCTGAGATGAGCGCGAAACCCGAACATTACGATGTGATCCGCAAACCGGTGATCACCGAGAAATCGACCATGGCCTCAGAAGGGGGCGCGATTGTCTTTGAGGTGGACATTTCCGCCAGCAAGCCGCGCATCCGGGAGGCCGTCGAAAGCCTGTTCGGTGTCAAGGTGAAGGCGGTCAACACCACCATCACCAAGGGCAAGGTCAAGCGGTTCCGGGGGCGGCCCGGCAGGCGCAAGGATGTGAAGAAGGCCTATGTGACCCTGGAAGAGGGAAACACTATCGACGTGAGCACCGGTCTCTGATAGGTAGCCGCGAATCTGCCCCCGCCCCCCAAGTGTGTCCGGGGCGCGTTCGGGCTTTGGCAAACAGGGGGGCGGCCCCCCGGAAAACGGCCCGCCTTCGGGGGGCTTTGACGATAAGGGGTTCAGGCCCCGACAGCGAAACGGAAGACAGAAAGCATGGCACTCAAGTCGTATAAACCGACGACGCCGGGCCAGCGCGGGCTGGTGCTGATCGACCGTTCGGAGCTTTGGAAAGGGCGTCCGGTCAAATCCCTCTCTGAGGGGTTGTCCAAAAAGGGCGGTCGGAACAACGCCGGACGGATCACCCAGCGCCGCCGGGGTGGTGGGGCGAAACGTCTGTATCGCATCATCGATTTCAAACGCCGCAAGTTCGGCGTTGAGGGCACCGTCGAGCGGATCGAATATGATCCGAACCGCACCGCCTTTATCGCGCTGATCCGATATGAGGACGGCGAGCGGGCCTATATCATTGCCCCGCAGCGCCTTGGCATCGGCGACCGGGTTGTCTCTGGCGAGAAAGTTGACATCAAGCCCGGCAACGCCATGCCGTTCACCGGGATGCCCATCGGCACCATCGTCCACAATATCGAGATGAAGCCGGGCAAGGGCGGGCAGATCGCCCGCGCCGCTGGCGGCTATGCTCAGTTTGTCGGTCGTGACGGCGGTTATGCCCAGATACGGCTGTCCTCGGGCGAGCTGCGCATGGTCCGTCAGGAGTGCATGGCGACCGTCGGCGCGGTCTCAAATTCCGACAACGCCAACCAGAATCTCGGCAAGGCCGGGCGCAACCGTCATCTGGGCAAGCGGCCATCGGTGCGCGGCGTGGTGATGAACCCGATTGACCACCCCCATGGCGGCGGCGAGGGCCGCACATCGGGCGGGCGTCACCCGGTCACCCCGTGGGGCAAGCCGACCAAGGGCGCGCGCACCCGCAACACCAACAAGGCGTCGCAAAAGCTGATCATCCGCTCGCGTCACGCCAAGAAGAAGGGGCGCTAGAGAATGGCACGCTCTGTATGGAAAGGGCCTTTCGTTGACCCGCATGTGCTGAAAAAGGCAGAGGCGGCGCGGGAGTCCGGGCGCAATGACGTGATCAGGATATGGTCGCGGCGCTCAACCATCCTGCCGCAGTTCGTCGGCCTGACCTTCGGCGTCTACAACGGCAGAAAGCATATCCCGGTGTCTGTCACCGAAGAGATGATCGGCCAGAAATTCGGCGAATACTCTCCGACGCGCACCTACTACGGTCATGCGGCGGACAAGAAGGCAAAGCGGAGGTAAGCGTTATGGGAAAAGAGAAAAACCCCCGCCGCGTCGCTGAAAACGAAGCAATGGCGAAAACCCGGATGCTGCGTGTCTCGCCGCAGAAGCTCAATCTGGTTGCGGCGATGATCCGTGGCAAGACTGTGGGCAAGGCCCTGTCGGACCTGAGCTTTTCCAAACGCCGGATTGCCGGGGACGTGAAGAAATGCCTTCAGTCCGCGATTGCCAATGCCGAGAACAACCACGATCTGGATGTGGATGAGCTGATCGTTGCCGAGGCCTTTGTCGGCAAGAATCTGGTGATGAAGCGGGGCCGTCCGCGCGCCCGTGGCCGGTTTGGGCCGCTCAGAAAACCGTTTTCCGAACTTACCATCAAGCTGCGTCAGGCAGAGGAGCACGCCTAATGGGGCAGAAAGTCAATCCGATCGGGATGCGCCTTCAGGTGAACCGCACCTGGGACAGCCGCTGGTATGCCACCGCCAGGAATTACGGTGATCTGCTGCTGGAAGACATCAGGATACGCGAATTTATCCGCGAAAAGTGCAAGCAGGCCGGGGTCAGCCGGGTGATCATCGAACGCCCGCACAAGAAATGCCGGGTGACGATTCACACCGCCCGCCCCGGCGTGATCATCGGCAAGAAAGGCGCGGACATCGAAAACCTGCGCCGGAAAATCGCCGACATCACCGAGAGCGAACTGCACCTGAATATCGTTGAGGTCCGCAAGCCGGAGCTTGACGCGCAACTGGTCGCCGAGAGCATTGCCCAGCAGCTTGAGCGCCGGGTGTCTTTCCGCCGGGCGATGAAGCGGGCGGTGCAGAACTCGATGCGCATGGGGGCCGAGGGCATCCGTGTGAATGTCGCGGGGCGTCTGGGCGGGGTCGAGATCGCGCGGACCGAATGGTATCGCGAAGGCCGCGTGCCGCTGCACACCCTGCGCTCTGACATTGACTATGCACGGGCCGAGGCCATGACCGCCTATGGCGTCATCGGCGTCAAGGTGTGGATATTCAAGGGCGAGATCATGGAGCACGACCCGCAGGCACGTGACCGCAAGGCGCAGGAGCTTCAGGATGGCCCGGCCCCGCGCGGTGCCGCTGGCCGCCGCTGAGGAGAGAAAGAGATGCTTCAGCCAAAGATCACCAAATTCCGCAAGGTGCATAAGGGCCGTATCCGGGGCGAGGCCAAGGGCGGCTCTGCGCTCAATTTCGGTTCCTTCGGCCTGAAGGCAATTCGGCCAGAGCGGATAACCGCGCGCCAGATCGAGGCCGCCCGCCGGGCGATGACCCGCCACATGAAGCGGCAGGGGCGGGTCTGGATCAGGATATTCCCCGATACCCCCGTGACCTCAAAACCCACCGAGGTGCGGATGGGCAAGGGCAAGGGGTCTGTCGATTTCTGGGCCGCCAGGGTAAAACCGGGGCGCGTCATGTTCGAGATTGACGGGGTTGCCGAATCTGTGGCAAGAGAGGCCCTTCGCCTTGCGGCGATGAAACTGCCGATCAAGACCCGGATCGTTGCGCGCGAGGACTGGTAAGGTTTCCTGCCACCCCCGGCGCTGATCAGGGCGGCGGGCGGCGGGAATGGATTTGCTCCACCGGGATCAGGGTGACCTGTCAGGGCCCTCCGGTGATGTAACGGAAGGAAAGCGGCGATGAACGCCCAGGAGTTGAGACAGAAAACCCCGGACCAGTTGCGCGAACAACTGGCGGGCCTGAAGAAAGAGGCGTTTAACCTGCGCTTTCAACAGGCCACCGGGCAGCTTGAAAACACCGCCCGGATGCGCGCCGTGCGTCGGGATGCCGCGCGCGTCAAAACGATTCTGAACCAGAAAGCCGCTGAAGCGGCTGCCGAATGACAGGAGCCTGACGGATATGCCCAGACGTATTTTGCAAGGCACGGTGACCAGCGACGCCAACGCGCAGACGGTCACCGTTTCGGTCGAGCGGCGCTTCAAGCACCCGGTTCTGCAAAAGACCATCCGCAAGTCCAAGAAATACCGCGCGCATGATGAAAACAACACGTTTGCGAAGGGGGACACCGTTCGCATCCGGGAATGTGCGCCGAAATCGAAAACCAAACGCTGGGAGGTGATTGCCTGAGCATCAGGCATATCGCATTCCGGTTTGATCGAAACCTCGGGGCCAATGCCGTCAAGCGGTCCCACAGGTCGGGAGAAACCACATGATCCAGATGCAGACCAATCTGGATGTCGCTGACAACTCCGGCGCGCGCCGGGTGCAGTGCATCAAGGTTCTGGGCGGCTCCAGGCGCAAATATGCCTCTGTCGGCGACATCATCGTCGTCTCGGTCAAAGAGGCCATCCCGCGTGGCCGGGTGAAGAAGGGGGATGTCCGCAAGGCCGTCGTTGTGCGCACCGCCAAGGAAGTGCGGCGCGAGGACGGCACCGCCATCCGCTTTGACCGCAACGCCGCCGTGATCATCAACAACAATATGGAGCCGATCGGCACCCGTATCTTCGGGCCGGTGGTGCGGGAATTGCGGGCGAAGAACTTTATGAAGATCGTTTCGCTCGCCCCGGAGGTGCTGTGATGGCTGCAAAACTGAAAAAAGGCGATAAGGTCATCGTTCTGGCCGGCAAGGACAAGGGCCGGGAGGGCGAGATCGCCTCGGTCGATCCCAAATCCGGCAAGGCGGTGGTTGAGGGCGTGAATGTCGCCATTCGCCACACCCGCCAGTCCCAGACCACTCAGGGGGGCCGCCTGCCCAAGGCGATGCCGGTTGATCTGTCGAATCTGGCGCTTGTGGACGGGAACGGCAAGGCGACCCGCGTCGGTTTCCGCCTTGAGGACGGCAAGAAGGTCCGTTACGCCAAAACCACCGGGGAGGCCGTCTGATGCTTGACGCACAAACCTATACCCCGCGTCTGAAGGTGCTCTACCGCGACACGATCCATGCCGCCCTGAAAGAGGAATTTGGCTACGGGAATGACATGCAGATCCCCAAGCTCGACAAGATCGTCCTGAACATGGGTGTCGGCGAGGCGGTGAAGGACTCCAAAAAGATCAAGACCGCGCAAGCAGACCTGACCCTGATCGCCGGTCAACACGCCGTCATCACTACGGCCAGAAAGTCGATTGCCGGTTTCAGGCTGCGCGAGGGAATGTCGGTTGGGGTGAAAGTGACCCTGCGCGGTGACCGGATGTATGAGTTTCTGGACCGTCTGATCACCATCGCGCTGCCGCGTGTGCGCGATTTTCGCGGCGTGAAGGGCACGGCATTCGATGGCCGGGGCAACTATGCCATGGGTCTGAAAGAGCATATCGTCTTTCCGGAGATCGACTTTGACAAGGTTGATGAGGTCCGGGGTATGGACATCGTGATCGGCACCACCGCAAGGACCGACGCGGAAGCCAGGGCGTTGCTGAAGCATTTCAACATGCCGTTCAGGGCGTGAACCTGCGGGAAGGAACCTAAGGATATGGCGAAGAAAGCAATGGTCGAGCGCGAACTCAGGCGCATGAGGCTGGTGAAGAAATACGCCGCCCGCCGCGCGGCCCTGAAAGAGATCGCGAATGATGAAAACCGCCCGATGGAAGAGCGCTTTAAGGCCCGCCTGAAACTGGCGCAACTGCCGCGCAACAGCTCTGCCACGCGCATTCACAACCGTTGCCAGCTTACCGGGCGGCCCCATGGCTATTACCGCAAGCTCAAGGTCTCGCGGATCGCACTGCGCGAGCTTGGCTCTGCCGGTCAAGCCCCCGGTCTGGTGAAATCGAGCTGGTAAAAGAGGAGGCCCGAGCGATGAATGATCCTCTCGGCGATATGCTGACCCGCATCCGTAATGCCCAGATGCGCGGCAAGTCCACCGTCATCACCCCGGCGTCGAAACTGCGCGCCTGGGTTCTGGATGTGCTGGCCGACGAAGGGTATATCCGCGGGTATGCGAAAACATCCGGGGCCAACGGCCACCCGGCGATTGAGATCGGCCTGAAATACCATAATGGCGCGCCGGTTATCCGCGAACTGAAGCGGGTGTCGAAACCCGGACGGCGGGTCTATTCGGGATCAAAGGATATTCCGCAGGTGCGTCAGGGCCTTGGTGTTTCCATTGTCTCGACCCCGAAGGGCGTCATGTCGGACGCCGCCGCGCGCGCTGCCAATGTCGGCGGCGAAGTGCTCTGCCAGGTGTTCTAGGAGGACAGCGCATGTCTCGTATTGGCAAGAAACCGGTCGGGCTGCCCTCGGGTGTCAGCGCATCCGTGTCCGGCCAGACCGTCGAGGTGAAAGGCCCGAAAGGTGTCCGCAGCTTTACCGCGACCGATGATGTGACCATCACCGTCGGCCAGGACGCGGTGAATGTCGAGCCGCGCGGCACCTCCAAGCGCGCCCGTCAGCAATGGGGTATGTCGCGGACCATGATCGCCAATCTGGTGACCGGCGTGACCGCAGGGTTCAGAAAGTCGCTCGAAATCCGCGGGGTGGGGTATCGGGCCCAGATGCAGGGCCAGACCCTGAAGCTGAACCTCGGCCTGTCCCATGACGTGGAATATGTCGCGCCCGAGGGCATCAGCGTGAGTGTGCCGAAACCGACCGAAATCGTCGTCGAGGGCATTGACGAACAAAAGGTCGGCCAGGTTGCCGCGAACATTCGCGAATGGCGCAGGCCCGAACCCTACAAGGGCAAGGGCATCCGCTATGCGGGCGAACATATCTTCATCAAAGAAGGCAAGAAGAAGTAGGAACGTATAAGATGGCAAGCAGCAAACGGGATATGTTTCTGAAACGCCGCCTGCGCGTTCGGAACAAACTGCGGAAGTCGAACGCCGGGCGGGTGCGCCTGTCGGTCCACCGCTCGAACAGGAACATCAGTGCGCAACTGATTGATGACGCCTTGGGCAGAACCCTTGCCTCGGCCTCTTCGCTGGAAAAGGCATTGGGCGCGGATGGCGGCGGCAATATCGAAACGGCGGCCAAAGTCGGGGCAGCCATCGCCGAACGCGCGGCCAAGGCCGGTATCGGGGATTGCTATTTCGACCGGGGCGGCTTTCTGTTTCACGGGCGGGTGAAGGCGCTGGCCGATGCCGCCCGTGAAGGCGGCCTGAAATTCTAGGGAGACGATGACAATGGCAGAACGTGAAAATCGCCGGGGTGGTCGCCGCGAGCGTGAGGACGCGCCGGAATTTGCTGATCGTCTCGTCGCGATCAACCGGGTGTCGAAAACCGTGAAGGGCGGCAAGCGCTTTGGCTTTGCGGCCCTTGTGGTGGTCGGCGATCAGAAGGGCCGGGTGGGTTTCGGCAACGGCAAGGCCAAGGAAGTGCCCGAGGCCATCCGCAAGGCAACCGAACAGGCAAAGCGCGCCATGGTCCGGGTGCCGCTGCGCGAGGGCCGGACGCTGCACCATGACATCGAGGGCCGCCATGGGGCGGGCAAGGTGGTCATGCGCACCGCGCCGCAGGGCACCGGGATCATCGCCGGTGGCCCGATGCGGGCGGTGTTCGAGATGCTGGGCGTGCAGGATGTGGTCGCCAAGTCGATCGGCTCGCAGAACCCCTATAACATGATCCGCGCCACCCTGAACGGGCTGGCGAAAGAGGCAAGCCCGCGCATGGTGGCCCAGCGCCGGGGCAAGAAGGTGGCCGACATCCTGCCGAAAGAGGCCGCGCCTGCTGTTGCTGTTGCCGCCCCTGAAGCGCCTGTCGCCGCCGATGTGCCTGCCGGGGCCGCCGCGCCCGCTGTGGCCGAGACGTAAGGAGACCGGGTATGGCAAAAACCATCGTCATCAGGCAGATCGGTTCCCCGATTCGCCGTCCGGCCAAACAGCGGGCGACGCTGATCGGCCTTGGCCTCAACCGGATGCACCGTGTGCGGGAACTGGAAGACACGCCCAGCATCCGGGGCATGGTCAACAGCATTCCGCATCTGGTGGAGATCGTCGAGGAACGCGGCTGATCCTTGCCGGTGAACACCTCTGCATAATGGCGTAGCCGGGCAGCCGCCTGCCTGGGCGGGCGCTTTTCGCGACAGTCCATATTGGCGATGATCTTGCCATAAAGTCCATATGCCCCAAAGGGCTGAGACGTTTTGAGCGCCTGCCGGGGGGCAGGCAGGCGCTGCCCGGCGTTCCGCCGGGCGGACGGTTT
>JPPB01000295.1 GCA_001483205.1 alpha proteobacterium 3107 | reverse complement strand
GTCCGGGGGACCGTTTCAGGGCCGAACGGGCGGAGCCCCAAGGCGCTGCCCGGCGTTCCGCCGGGCGGACGGTTTGGCCACTGACGCGCCAATAGGTCAGAGGTGCTGCCCTTATCCGCGGATAAGCGACACCCCTTGCCCGAACAGATGCGCAACCCGTCCGAAAAGCAGCGCCCGGCTACGCCATCATGCAGACCTCTGCATAAACGGACAATCCGGTCCCGCTTGCGGCCCGCCCCGCCCGTGGACTATAGAGGCCCGAACACCTTTCCCGGTCGAGGAGCACCCGATGGCGGGCCATTCCAAATGGGCAAATATCCAGCACCGCAAGGGGCGGCAGGACGCCGTGCGCTCCCGGCTGTTCTCGAAGCTGTCGAAGGAAATCACCGTTGCCGCCCGGATGGGTGACCCGGACCCGGACCGGAACCCGCGCCTGCGGCTGGCGGTGAAAGAGGCGCGGGCGAACTCGATGCCCAAGGACAATATCGAACGCGCGATCCGCAAGGCGGTGGGGGGCGAGGGCGACGCCTATGAGGAAATCCGCTATGAGGGCTACGGGCCGGGGGGCGTCGCGCTGATCGTCGAGGCGATGACCGACAACCGGAACCGCACTGCCTCGACCGTGCGCTCGACCTTTGGCAAGCATGGCGGCAGTCTGGGCGAGACCGGCTCGGTCGCGTTCCTGTTCGAGCGCATGGGGGAGGTCGGCTATCCGGTGGCGGCAGGGGATGCCGAGACGGTGATGATGGCGGCGATTGAGGCCGGGGCCGAGGATGTGGACAGTGCCGATGACGGGCATGTGATCCGGTGCGCGGATACGGCGTTGGCAGAGGTCGCCGGGGCGCTGGAGGCGACGCTGGGCGAATCAGAGACCGCCCGGCTGATCTGGAAACCGGTCACCACGACCACGGTCGATCTTGACGGGATGACGCGGCTGATGCGGTTGGTCGAGGCGCTGGAGGAAGATGACGACATCCAGCGGGTGACGGCGAATGCCGAGGCCCCGGACGAGGTTCTGGCGCAGCTTTCGCCGTGAGCGGTGGGGTGAGGCCCGTCTCGGAAACGGTCCGGTGGACCGTTTCAGGGCCGAACGGGCGGAGCCAAATGACGGCCTGTATGGGGGGCGCGCGCCGCCCACCCCATTGAGGGGTGGGACGACGCGGAAACGGTCCGGTGGACCGTTTCAGGCCCGAACGGGCGGAGCCAAATGACGGCGCGGCCCGGTCTTGCGACCGGGCGGGACATTTGAGTGGCGATACACCCTTATCCGCGGATAAGGGCACAACCTCTGACCTATTCGCCGGGTCGGGCGGACGGGTTGCCGGGACAGAGGCGCGAACATCTCGGAAGGCCGCGTCCGGCCCACTCGGGGGAGTGCGCGAACACCCCGAAGGGCCGCGACCGGCCCGCACGGGGGGCGCAAACGCGCCGCCCCGTGGGGGGCGGGTCGGCGCGGCCCGGTCTTACGACCGGGCGGGACATTTGAGTGGCGATACACCCTTATCCGCGGATAAGGGCATAACCTCTGACCTATTCGCCGGGCCGGGCGGATGGGTTGACCGCCGATGCACCCTTATACAGAGGTCTTTTCACAGGAACGGCGCACTGCCCCCGGAAGCAACACCCTTATCCGCGGGTAAGGTGTGGCTCTGTTTGCCGGGACAGAAGCGTGAACAGCCCGGAAGGCCGCGCCCGGCCCGACAAGGGGGCGCGCGCCACGCCACCCCATTGAGGGGTAACGCAGCGCGGCCCGGTCTTGCGACCGGGCGGGACGGGTTGGCCACCAATGCACTCTTATACAAACACCATAACCGGATTCGCCGGATTTCCGCTATACAGCCCGGACAAAGCGGGTATGGTCACCGCCAGCACGCGGGCGTGGTGGAACGGTAGACACAGGAGACTTAAAATCTCCGGGCAGATATGCCATGCGGGTTCGAGTCCCGCCGCCCGCACCAGTCCCGCCTCTAAACGGCCACCGCCAGCGCCAGCACGACAACGCTCAGTGCGATCAGCACCATTGCCCCGATCTCCCGCCTGCTCGTCCTTTCCCTGAACACCACCACCCCGGTCAGAAAGCTGAAAATCAGCTCCACCTGCCCCAGCGCCTTCACATAGGCGGCATTTTGCAGGGTAAAGGCCACGAACCAGCAGAAACTGCCGATCATGCTGGTCAGCCCGACCAGACCGGCCACCCGCCAGTTGCGCAGAACACGGGCGATCTCGCCACGCTCGCGCCACCCCATCCAGGCCGCCATGATCAGCGTCTGATAGGTCGTAACGATGGCCAGCGTCAGCCCCGCGCGCAGGATCACATCCCCCGCAGGCAGCGACAGCGACGCCCCCCGATAGCCAATCGCCGAAACCCCGAACAGCAGCCCCGACAGCAGCCCCAGACCGGACGCCCGGTTGAACAGGCGCGCCATCCCCCCCGGTGCGGCCTCGGGCGGACGCGACAACAGCACCACCCCGACAAAGCCGATGGCAATCGCCACAAGCGCAAGCGGCGAGACGCCCTCGCCCAGAACGATCAGCCCGATCAGGGCGGTTTGCAGAACCTCGGTTTTCTTGAAGGTGATCCCGACGGCGAAATTCCGCCGCCCGAACAGCGCCAGCACGCACATGGTGGCCAGAATTTGCGCCAGCCCGCCGCCAAGCGCATAGGCCCAGAAGCCGCCGGGCACGGGCGGCACGGGCGGCACCCCCTGTCCCGTCAGCCGCGCATAGATCAGGACCAGCCCCCAGACCAGCGGCGCGGAAAAGGCGAAACGGGCGAATGTTGCGCCCGTGGTGGACAGCGCCACCGCACGCAGGTGCTTTTGCAGCATGAAGCGCAGGTTTTGCGCGAATGCCGCCGCGATTGTGACATAGACCCAGGCCGCCATGCCCGTTCTTCGCCCGCGCGACGCGCCGTGTCCAGCCCCCCTTATCCGCGGATAAGGGCAAAGGCATATGACCTATTGGCCGGGCCGGGCGGATGGTTTGGCGGGACAGAGGCGTGAACATCTCGGAAGGCCGCGTCCGGCCCGCACGGTAGGCGCGAACGCGCCACCCCGTGGGGGGGCGGGTCGGTGCGGCCCGGTCTTGCGACCGGGCGGGACATTTGGGGGGTGATGCACCCTTATCCGCGGGTAAGGTTGAGGCTTATCCGCGGATAAGGGCAGCATCGCTGACCTATTGGCCGGGCCGGGCAGCCGCCTGCCGGGACAGATGCAGAGAACAACCCGAAAGGCCGCGTCCGGCCCGCACGGTAGGCGCAAACGCGCCGCCCCGTGGGGGGCAGGCAGGCGCGGCCCGGTCTTGCGACCGGGCGGGATAAGGGCCGGAACCTGGACTCAAAATCCGGGCGTCAGGCCATATGCCCTTATGCAGAGGTCTTTTCACAGAAACGGTGAGTCGCCCCCGGCCCCCCTTATCCGCGGGTAAAGACCTCTGTATATTGGCTGAGCCGGGCAGCCGCCTGCCTGGGCGGGCGGAACTCAAGCGTCTGCCGGGGGGCAGGCAGGCGCTGCCCGGTCTTGCGACCGGGCGGGACATTTGAGTGGCAATACACCCTTATCCGCGGATAAGCCCTGCGCCCCGCACGCACCTGCCGCCCCTACCGCACCGGCCAGATCGGATGCGGCACCGGATCCTTGCGGCGCAACAGATACCGGCGGAATATCTGCCCGTAAGAGCGATAATGATAGCTGTCGTTCCGCTCCAGATACCGGCTGCGGTTATCGCGGAACAGCTTTGGCAGCCGATACCACGCCACCTTCGGGTGCATATGATGGACCACATGCAGGTTGTTGTTGAGAAACAAAAGCGCCAGCGGCCCGCGATCCTCAACCACCACCGTCCGACCGCTTGCCCGCTCATGGGCGCGGTGCTCAAGAAAGGTGCGGATTTTCAGGATCGACATGCCCGCATAGGCCGCCGGAAGATAGAGCCAGAGCGGTATCTGCCCCACCCAGCCAAGCCAGATGAAAACCAGCGCCACCCCCGGAATGTGCCACAGCCACCCCTTGAGCACCTCTCTGTCGCCCTGCCGGACCGCCCGCCAGTCGCTGCGCATAAAGGCCACCTGCGACACCGCCGCCCCGATCAGCAACCGCCCGGCAAGCGCGTTGTTGAAATTCAGCACCGCGCGCTGCCACGGGGCCAGCCGGGGCCATATTCCCGGGTCCAGATAGTTCGATTCGGGGTCATCATAGGGGTCGGTCAGCCGGGTATCCCGGTGATGGGCCAGATGGGTGTCACGAAACCGCATATAGGGGACCATCAGGCCGGGGGCCGGAAAGACCGCCGCCTCGCTCAGGGCGCGACTGCGAAAGGGATGACCATGCAGCACCTCATGCTGCAAAGAGGAATGCAGGGTGATCATCAGCACCGTCAGCACCACCCCGGCGGGCAGGAAGGCGGCGCTCAGCCATGTGGTGCCCACGGCCCACCCGGCGTAACACAGGACCATCAGCAGAAAGGTCGGCCATTCCACAAGGGCATCGGGGGGATCAGAGGCATCGGGGCGGGCGCGGTCAGACATCGCGCCACTCCGCCGGGACGGGCAGCCGCCCCCAGGACACCCGGTTCCAAAACCGCTCATACAGCACATAGATGACCAGGCCGATCATCGTGTTGACCACCGCCGTCACCCCGCCGACCAGCACCGAGCCGGTGACCAGAAATCCGACCAGCGTCATTATCAGCAGGCCCAGCATCTGCCAGCAGAGCGCCTTGACCAGGGTTCGCCGTTTCGTCTCCATCGCCTTGTCCGAAGTGAGTGATCAAGAAAACGTCTAGCCTTGGCGCCGGGTTTTGTGTATTCGGAATATGCGCAACATAAATGAAACGTTGTTTGATTTTTGAAACACATGCGACAAAATATCGACAAAAGAGTGCGCGCCCGGCTGTTTGCCCGGCGTCTTGAGGCGGGGCTGGAGCAATCCGGCCTCAACCGGAGCTCGCTGGCCCGCGCGGTCGGGGTGAACCGCTCGACCATCTCGCAACTGCTGTCGCCGGACAGCGCGCGCCTGCCCAATGCGCAGGTGGCGGCGGGGTGCGCGGCGGCGCTGGGGGTGTCGGCGGACTGGCTGTTGGGGCTGTCAGACCGCCCGGAACAGGTTGCCGAGTTGCTCGCCGCCTCGGTCAGCCTGACCGAAGCCCCCCGCGCCCTGGTCGATGAACAGATTCTGGCCTGGCACCGGGAGGCCGCCGGGCAGAAAATCCGCCATGTGCCAGCGACCCTGCCGGACATCCTGAAAACCGATGCGGTGCTGCGCTGGGAATACGCCCCCCATCTGGGCCGCACCACCGATCAGGCCATCGGTGCCACCGAGGACACGCTCAACTATCTGCGACAGGCCCCGTCGGATTACGAAATCGCCCTGCCGCTTTATGAGCTGCACTCGTTTGCCCATGGTGAGGGCTATTATCGCGGCCTTGACCGGGCGGCGCGGCGCGAACAGATTGACCGGCTGCTTGATCTGCATGATCAGCTTTATCCGCGCCTGCGGATTTATCAGTTTGATGCGCGGCGGCTGTATTCCGCGCCGCTGACGGTGTTCGGGATGCGGCTGGCGGCGCTCTATCTGGGGCGCAACTATCTGGCGTTTCGCGATACGGAGCGGGTGAACGCGATCCGCTCTCATTTCGACAATCTGGTGCGCGAGGCCAGTGTGGTGTCGCGTGATCTGCCGCAGATGCTGGGGGAGTTGAGGGCGTGCTGCGGGTGACATGGGCGGACGGTTTGGCGGCCCGGCTCAGCCCTCACACAGCCGTCTTGTCCAGAAGCGACCAGGCGAGGTCTCTGGCCTCCTGCACGGTTGCCACGGTCTGCTCATCGGGAATGCGGTCAAGAACACCGAATGCGAAAAGAGGCCCGCGGATACGGTCGCTGATCCCGCAAACGACGATCTCGGTGCGGGTCTGTCCGGCGTGATCAATGATCTGGGCCAGCAGATAAGCAGCGCTGTCGTCGATATGGGTGGATTCGGAAAGGTCCAGAATCACCACCTCATGGTCACGTATGTCCATACCCAGCGGGTTGATCAGCTTTCGCGACGACGACACCGAGAAAGAGCCGCGAAAGGCCACCAGCCCGATGCGCGCAGAGAACTCGTTGTCTGTCTCCGGGTTGAAGGTGCTGTCAAGCAGCGGGGCCGAGATCACGCTGTCAAGCTCCAGCGTTTCAAGCCGCGCGGCGTTGACGATATTGGCGGCAATCACACCGAACACAATCGCGAATACCGGATCGACGAAAATCGTCACCGCCATCACCAGCAACATGACCGACGAATAATTCAGGTCCATCCGCAGCACCTTGCGCAGAAACGGAAATTCGATCAGCCGCCAGCCGACAAGGATGACGATTGCGGATAAAGCCGCCAGCGGCATCGGGGCCACATAGGTGCCAAGCCCCAGAATAAGCGCGGCGATGATCACCATGCAGACGATCCCGGCAACGACCGTCCTGCCGCCAAAGCGCCGCGCCGAGATGGTTGCGATATTGCCGCTGCCGGGCAGCACCCCGGCAATGCCCGCGGCAATGTTTCCAAGACCAAGGCCGAACAGCTCGCGGTTCGGGTCATGGCGGGAGCCGGTAAAGGCATCGGCGGTCAGCGACCACATCAGCGTATAGACAGAGCTGATAAGCGCGATCAGCACCGCAGGTCCGACAGCCTCGGGCAGGAAATCGAGGGACGGAAGCTCGATCACCGGCACCGGCAGCCCCGCCGGAACCGGGCCAAGACGCTGCATACCGGGGATAAGCAGCCCGGCGATCCACCCGACCCCGACCACTGCAAGCGGGGCGGGAATGAACCTGCCGATCCGGGCGGGCCACAGAAACAGCAGGGCCAGGCAAAAGCCCGTCAGGGCGAGGTCGTATATGCCGAAGTGAAAGAACTCCCCGACTTGGGTCGCGACGAGCAGAACGCCGATCCCGGACATCAGCCCCGTCAGCACGATATGCGGCATGTAGGAAACGAAGCGCCCGACACCGGTCAGCCCCAGCGCCATCTGAATCGCGCCCGCCATGACGATGATGACGGAAAGCTCGGCCAGACTGACCCCGGTATCGGTGAGCACCGTGGCGATGATGACGGCGAGAACGGCGCTCGGCCCGCTGATCAGCGCGCGGGTGCCGCCGCACAGGGCGGCGATGATGCCGACAAAGACGCCGCACCACAGCCCCGAAAGCGGCCCCATGCCGGAGATGACACCCAGCGCCATGGCCGCCGGCAGGTAAGAGGCGACAAGAGCAGTCCCGGCCTTCAGGTCCGCCCAAAAGGTTTCACGGGGATAAGGCCGCCGCATGTCGCTTTGCAAACTGAAATTGTCCGGCAATCGGGGGTCTCCGTCCTGCGGGTAACGGTGCTGTTCCGAAACCAACCCTAACAATCATACCAGAGGAATATGTCAAGAGGGGCAGGGAAAATGGCCCGGTGAGCCGGTTCAGGGTCGAACGGGCGAAACCCGATGACGGCGCGACCAATATGCAGAGGACTTTTTGCCCATCCACACAAGAAAAGGGCCGCCCGAAGAGCGGCCCCGCCAGCAGCATCGCACCAGCGCCCTCAGCGCTTGGAGAACTGGAAGCTCCGGCGCGCCTTGCGCTTGCCGTATTTCTTGCGCTCGACCACACGGGCGTCGCGGGTCAGGAACCCCGCCGCCTTCAGCGCCCCGCGCAGGGCCGGATCATAAAGCTGCAAGGCCCTGGAAATGCCGTGCTTCACTGCCCCGGCCTGCCCGGACAGCCCGCCGCCCTTTACGGTCGCCTGCACGTCGAACTCCCCTTCGACCCCGGCAACCGAAAACGGCTGGGCCAGGATCATTTGCAGCACCGGGCGGGCGAAATAGACGGCCATGTCCTTGCCGTTCACGGTGACCTTGCCGGACCCCGGCCTGATCCAGACCCGTGCGACCGCATCCTTGCGCTTGCCGGTGGCATAGGACCGGCCCAGCGCATCGCGGACCGGTTCGCGCGGGGGGGCGACGGCTTCGGCGGCAGGTCCGGCGGCCCCGGCAGCCTCAGACCCTTCGGCCACGGTATTCAGCTCTTCGAGCGATTTGATTTCTTCGGCCATCTTCATGCGCTCCGGGTGTTCTTTGCGTTCATGGATGTCACGTCCAGCACGTCGGGCTGTTGTGCTTCGTGCGGGTGTTCGGCCCCGGCATAGACGCGCAAGTGGGTCATCTGGCGGCGGCTCAGCCGGTTGCCCGGCAACATGCGCTTCACCGCCTGCATGACCACGCGCTCGGGGTGTGCGCCGTCGAGGATTTCGGCGGTGGTGCGCGACCGGATGCCGCCGGGATAGCCGGTGTGCCGGTAATAGCGCTTGTCAGAGCGTTTCCTGCCGGTCATCTGCACCTTGTCGGCGTTGATGACGATCACATTGTCGCCCATGTCCATATGCGGGGTGAAGGTGGGTTTGTGCTTGCCGCGCAGGCGCATGGCGATGATCGAGGCAAGACGGCCCAGAACCACGCCTTCGGCGTCGATCAGAATCCAGTGCTTGTCGATGTCCGCCGGTTTTGCGGTGAAGGTTTTCATGTGTCCTGACCTGTTTTGTCACGGGCCGGCGCGGGGGATGGGGGCACCAGCCGGATGGGGTGGCGGTGTTCTAGAAGAATATGGCGCGCAGTCAAGTCAGATGAGGTTGTTTTATGTGTTATTATTCAATAGGTTGAAAATAAGGTATTATGATACCACATTGTGAAAGGCATTTGCATATAAGCTCAGCCGGGCGGACGGTTTGGCAGTTGATGCGCCAATATGCAGAGGTCTTCCCGTGCGGGGCGGGGCGGCCCCACACGCATCACATCATTCCGCCGCCTGAATGATGGCACCCTCGCCTGCCACGCCCGCATCGGCCTCTCTGAACGCCCGCACCGGCTCCGGCGGCAATGACGGCCCGGTGGCAGGGACCGGCTCCCAGATGATTTCCGGCGGCGGCGCACGGCGCGCGGCCCGGCGCAGCGCCCAGTCCTGCGCAACCCGGCTGCCACGGCCCATAGACATCCTGGCCAACAGCCGCGCGAGCCACTGCACATAGGTCGTGACCCAAACCCTCAGCGCCAGCATTGACGGGGTGAACACCAGCGTCAGCACCGTCGCGATACCAAGGCCGAAAACAACCGCCGTCGCCAGTTGCTTCCACCACAGCGCCGTCGGGCTATCCACCGAATAACCGCCATTGACGAAATCCAGACTGACGCCCAGCATCATCGGCGTCAGACCGGCCATCGTGGTGATGGTGGTCAGCAGCACCGGGCGAATGCGGGCCTGCGCGGTGCGGGTGATTGCCTCGATCCGGGGCATATACCGGGAATATTCCTGATAGGTGTCGATCAGGACGATATTGTTGTTCACCACGATCCCGGCCAGCGCGACGATCCCCGTGCCGGTCATAATCACCGAAAAGGTCTGATCCATCACCAGCATCCCGATCAGAACCCCGGTGGTGGACAGCACCACCGCGGTCAGCACCAGAACCGAGTTGTAAAAGCTGTTGAACTGCGCCAGCAGGATGATGAACATCAGCCCCAGCGCGCCCAGAAAGGCCTGGCCCAGAAAGGCCTGGCTTTCCTCTTGCTCCTGCTGGTCGCCGGTCCATTCCCAGCTT
>JPPB01000294.1 GCA_001483205.1 alpha proteobacterium 3107 | reverse complement strand
GCCCGGCTATGCCTTTCGCATCACCGACGCGCTGATGACCAATTTCCACCTGCCGAAATCAACCCTGCTGATGCTGGTCTCGGCCCTGATGGGGCGGGAAACGATCAGCAAAATCTATGCCCATGCCGTGGCGGACGGCTATCGGTTCTTTTCTTACGGGGATGCGTCGCTTCTGGTTCCGGGGGACGATGGGAATGGCCGCAAAAAGCGCGAATTTTGTCTAAACGCGCCTTGAAGTGTCGCGGACATGGGCGTAGGGGCGCGATCACGGGTGTAGGGGGAACCTGCGAGGATCAAAGAGGCCAAACATGATACAGGTTCTTGCCAATTCATGGGCGTTGCTGCTGGGTATCCTGTTCCTGATGGTCGGCAACGGGATGCAGAGCACGCTTCTGGGTATCAGGGGCGGCCTGGAAGGGTTTTCCACCTTCGAGATGTCGGTGGTCATGTCCGGCTATTTCGTCGGCTTTCTGGGCGGGTCGAAACTGGCCCCCGAAATGATTCGGCGCGTCGGCCATGTGCGGGTGTTCGCGGCGCTGGGGTCGCTGGTTTCGGCTGTCCTGATCCTTTACCCGGCATTCGCCGACCCGGTGGCCTGGACCGTGGGAAGGATTCTGTTCGGGTTTTCCTTCTCGGGCGTTTACGTCACCGCCGAAAGCTGGCTCAACAACGCCGCCACCAATGAAAACCGTGGCAAGTCCCTGTCGCTCTATCTGATTGTGCAGATGACCGGTATCGTCGCCGCCCAGGGGCTGATGCTGGCGGGTGACCCGTCGGGCTTTATCCTGTTCATCATCCCTTCGGTTCTGGTGTCGGTCTCTTTCACCCCGATCCTGCTGTCCGTCATGCCGACGCCTTCGTTCGAGACCACCAAGCCGATGCGGATGCGGACCTTGTTTCGCCGCTCTCCGCTTGGCTGTGTCGGCATCTTTCTGCTGGGGGCGATTTTCGCGGCCCAGTTCGGAATGGCGTCGGTTTACGGCACAGAGGCGGGACTCAGCGTCGGACAGATTGCTGTTTTCGTCGCCACCTTCTATATCGCCGCGGTCCTGCTGCAATACCCGATCGGATGGATTTCCGACCGTATGGACCGGCGCCGTCTGATCACCATTGTGGCATTTATCGGTATGTGCGGTGCCCTGCTGGGGTTCATCGCCGGGCAAAACTACATCATCCTGCTGATCTCGGCTTTCGTGATCGGGGGCATGTCCAACCCGCTCTATGCGTTGCTGATTGCGCACGCCAATGATTTTCTGGAACCCGAAGAAATGGCGTCCGCCGCCGGAACCATGGTGTTCACGAACGGGCTGGCGGCGATTGCCGGGCCGCTGATCACCGGCTGGATCATGGGCGAGATGGGCGCGCACGGGTTTTTCGTCTATCTGGCGGTCCTGCTGCTCGCCATTACCGTCTATGCCGGGTATCGGATGACCCAACGCCCGGCGGCCAGCGTCGAGGAAACCGTATCCTATGCGCCGATTTCGGCCTCTGCCACGCCGGTGGCGATGGAGGCCGCGCAAGAGGTGTTTCTGGATGCCTCGACAGAGGAAACCGGCAACACCCCGGAACAGTGAAAAAATTTATGTTGTCAAAGCGCAAAAACTCTGTAACGCTGAATATGTCTGGGGTGTTTCGCGTAATTGCGTAGCGGAGGGCAGACCCGTGCAAGACCCGAGCAGTGTTCTGAACTATTGGCTGAAAGAAGTCGGCCCGGCGCGCTGGTATGACGCCGACCCCGCGCTTGATGCCGATATACGGGCGCGTTTTGAAACCACCTGGCAGGCGGCGAAGGATGGCGAGCTGCCCCCGGACTGGATGATGCGCCCCGAGGAAACGCTGGCGTTCCTCATCCTTGTCGATCAGTTTCCCAGAAATATGTTTCGCGGCACCGGCGAGGCGTTTGCAACCGATGCAAAGGCGCTCTCTGTCGCCAAAAAGGCCATCGACCGCCGCTGGGACATGCGTGTGCCGGAGCCGGAGCGCCAGTTTTTCTATCTGCCGCTGATGCACTCGGAATGCCTGTGTGATCAGGAGCGTTGCGTGTGCCTGATGCTGACCCGGATGCCGGAGAGCGGCAAACATCATATCGTTCACGCCAAGGCCCATCGTGACGTGATCCGGCGGTTCGGGCGCTTTCCCTATCGGAATGAGGCCCTTGACCGGCCGCTGACCAAACCCGAGGCGGAGTTTCTGAAAGGCGGCGGGTATGCCTCTGCCGTGCAGGCGGTCAGCGCCTGACCCTCTGTCGTCCGCCCTGCCGTAAGTGGCAGAGACCCCTGCATATTGGCGCGTCAATGGCTAAACCATCCGCCCGGCGGAACTGCCTGGGCAGCGCCTGCCTGCCCCCCGGCAGGCGCTTATAGACGCCTCAACCCGTTGGGGCGTATGGACTTTATGACAAGACCATCGCCAGTGTGGACCATCACGAAAAGCGCCCGCCCAGGCAGGTGGCTGCCCGGCTACGCCATCATGCAGAAGTCTTCCACGTATAATCCCATGCCTGCCGGGCCTGTCATTGTCACGCCGACAGAGATGGTTTAAGGTCAAACTATCTTTGAACCGACAGGAAACGGGCCGGGGGTGCGTATGTCTGATAAATCATTCGACGTGGTTGTGATCGGGGCCGGACCCGGCGGGTATGTGGCGGCCATCCGCGCCGCGCAGCTTGGTCTCAAGGCCGCGATCGTGGAGCGTGACGCGCTTGGCGGCGTCTGCCTCAACTGGGGCTGTATCCCCACCAAGGCCATGCTGCGCTCGGCAGAGGTCTTTCACCTGATACAGCGGGCGGGCGAGTTCGGGCTGAAGGCCGGGACGCCGGGCTTTGACCTTGATGCGGTCGTGAAACGCTCCCGCGATGTTGCGGCGCAACTGTCGGGCGGTGTCCGCCACCTGATGAAGAAGAACAAAATCACCGTGGTGATGGGCGAGGCCACCATCCCCGCCCCCGGCAAGGTCACGGTGACGGGCAGCAACGGCACGGAAGAGCTTACCGCCGCGCATATCATCCTTGCCACCGGTGCCCGCGCCCGCGAGTTGCCGGGGCTGGAGGCCGACGGCGATCTGGTCTGGACATACAAACACGCCCTGCGCCCGCCACGAATGCCGAAAAAACTGCTGGTCGTGGGTTCCGGTGCGATCGGGGTCGAGTTTGCCTCGTTCTTCAGCACCCTTGGCGCGGACACCACCATTGTCGAGGTGATGGACCGTATCCTGCCGGTTGAGGACGCCGAAATCAGTGCCCTGGCGAAAAAGCAATTCGCGCGGCAGGGGATGAAGATCATGGAAAAGGCCACGGTTCAGCGGCTTGACCGGGGCAGGGGCGAGGCCGTCGCCCATATTGAGACCGGCGGCAAGACCGTCAGCCAGAGCTTTGATACCGTGATCGCGGCGGTCGGCATTGTCGGCAATGTTGAGGGTTTGGGGCTGGAGGCGCTCGGCGTCAGCATTGACCGCACCCATGTGACGACGGATGAGTTTTGCCGCACGGGGGTGGATGGCCTCTATGCCATCGGTGATGTTGCCGGTCCGCCGTGGCTGGCGCATAAGGCGTCCCATGAGGGCGTGATGGTGGCCGATCTGATTGCCGGCGCGGACGCGCACCCGGTCAGGCCCGAGCAGATCGCCGGATGCACCTATTGCCATCCTCAGGTGGCAAGCGTCGGCCATACCGAGGCGCAGGCAAGGGCGCTTGGCCATGAGGTCAGGGTTGGCCGTTTTCCGTTCATCGGCAACGGCAAGGCGATTGCGCTGGGACAGACCGAGGGCATGATCAAGACGGTCTTTGATGGCAGGACCGGCGAGTTGCTGGGCGCGCATATGATCGGGCCGGAGGTGACTGAACTGATCCATGGCTATGTGGTGGGGCGTCGGCTGGAGACCACGGAAGCGGACCTGATGCAGACGGTGTTCCCCCATCCCACCCTGTCCGAGGCCATGCACGAGGCGGTGCTCGACGCCTGGGGGCGTGTCGTTCATATTTGAGGGTGGCGCGTGAGCGCGGATGACCCGAAAGGCCGCGGCCCTTTCCTCTTTCCCGGAAAGACTTCTGCATAATGGCTTGGGCCGGGCCGGGCATCCGGGAATTGCCCCTGCCCCCCTGCCTGAGCGTCGGGCGCTTATCCGGTTGTCCTTTCGCCCCCTTCGTTCTAGGTAAGGGCCGGGGCAAGGTGAAAACTCCATGGGCGCTGCCAAACCTGTCGTTCTGTGCATTCTTGATGGCTGGGGCCTGCGCAGGGCGCGCCCGGCAAACGCCCCTGCACTGGCCGCCACCCCCGTCTTTGACCGGCTGATCGCCACATGCCCCTCGGCCCGGCTGATTACCCATGGCCCGGATGTGGGTCTGCCCGCCGGGCAGATGGGAAATTCCGAGGTTGGCCACGTGAATATCGGCGCGGGCCGGGTGGTGGAAACCGAGCTGGTCCGGATTGACAACGCCATCGCCGACGGATCGTTCCGCACCAACCCGGCGCTGCGGGCGTTCATCACCGCGCTCAGGGCCACCGGCGGCACGGCGCATCTGATGGGGCTGGTGTCTGATGGCGGGGTCCACGGGCATACCGGCCACGCGCGGGCGGCGATTGCGGCCCTTGGGCAGGCGGGCATCCCGGTGGCCTTTCACGCCATAACCGACGGGCGCGATGTGGCCCCGGCAACAGCGCTTTCCCATCTGCGCGATCTGGAACGCGACCTGCCTGAAACAGCCGGAATCGCCACCGTTTCGGGCCGCTATTTCGCCATGGACAGGGATAACCGGTGGGAGCGCGTGGCCCTCGCCCATGCCGCGATGATCCGCGCCACCGGGCTGCACGCCACTGACGCACATGCCGCCGTGCGCGCCGCCATTGACCGGGGCGAAAGCGATGAGTTCATCCGCCCGACGGTGCTGCCCGGCCATCGGGCTGTGCAGGCGGGCGACGGGTTTTTCTGCCTCAACTTTCGGGCCGACCGTGCCCGCCAGCTTTTGCGCGCTATCGCAGAGCCGGGATTTTCCGCTTTTGACACCGGCCCGCGCCCGGCCCTTGCCGCCATCCTTGGCATGGCCGAATATTCAAAGGCGCTCAACGCCCGGATGGGGGCGATGTTTCCCAAGCAGCAGATCGTCAACGCATTGGGGGCGTGGGTGGCAAAGCACGGGCTGCGACAGTTCCGCCTGGCCGAGACCGAGAAATACGCCCATGTGACTTTCTTTCTGAACGGCGGCAGGGAACCGCCTGAGCCGGGCGAAGACCGGTTCATGCCTGCCTCGCCCCGTGTCGCGACCTATGATCTGAGGCCGGAGATGTCTGCGGTTGAGGTGACAGAGGCATTCGTGGCCGCAATCGGCAAGGGCTATGACCTGATCGTGACTAACTATGCCAACCCCGATATGGTTGGCCATACCGGTGATCTGTCCGCCGCCATCAGGGCCTGCGAGGCGGTGGACAAGGGGTTGGCGCAGGTGGTTCCGGCACTGGAACAGGCAGGCGGCGCAATGATCCTGACCGCCGATCACGGGAATTGTGAAACCATGACCGACCCGGAAACCGGCGGGCCGCATACGGCGCACACCACCAACCCGGTTCCCGTGGTGCTGTTCGGCGGGCCGGGGGGCGCGCGGCTGCACCATGGGCGGCTGGCTGATCTGGCGCCCACGGTGCTTGACCTTATGGGTCTGCCGAAACCCGCAGAGATGACGGGCGAAAGCCTGATCCGGCGATGAAGAGACCTCTGCATAATGGCGCATCGGCAGCCAACCCGTCCGCCCGGCGGAACGCCGGGCAGCGCCTGCCTGCCCCCCGGCAGGCGCTCGAAACGCTTCAACCCGTTGGAGCATATGGGCTTTATGGAAAAGCCGTCGCCAATTTGGAATATAGCGAAAAGCGCCCGCCCAGGCAGGCGGCTGCCCGGCTGAACCAGTATGCAGAAGTCTTATGAAGGGGGCCGCGCGCATCCTGCTCTGTCTGGCCCTCGCCCTGCCCGGTGGCGCGGTTCTGGCGCAATCTGACCCCTCAATCGCCGCTCAGCGTGCCGCGCAGGATTTGCAGGCCGCCGCCACAGCACTTGAGGACGCTACCCGCGCCGCCGACCGGATCGCCGCCCTGACCGAAACCATCCGCGCCTATGAGGACGGGCTGGCCGCTCTGCGCCAGAGCCTGCGCCGGGCCGCGACCCGAGAGGCCGCCCTGCGCGGGGTTTTCGAGGCAGAGCGCGACCGGCTGGCCCGGTTGCTCGGCACATTGCAGGTGATGGAGGTTTCATCCGGGCCGCTGTTGCTGCTGCACCCTTCCGGCCCGGTGGCGACCGCCCGCTCGGGCATGTTGCTGTCCCATCTGACCCCGGCGGTGCAGGCGCGCGCCGAAAGCCTGCGCCGCGACCTCGAAGAGGTCATCCTGCTGCGCGCTCTGCGCGAAAGCGCCGCCAACACCCTGCGCGAGGGGCTGGCCGGGGTGCAGCAGGCGCGCCTTGCCCTGTCACAGGCGATTTCTGACCGGACCGACCTGCCGCGCCGGTTCGCCGAAGACCGGGGCCGGATGCAGGCGCTTCTGGAGGGCAGCGAAACCCTTGACGCCTTTACCACCGGCCTGTCCGGTTTGCCCGAGAGCGCGACCGCCCCGGCCAACCCGGACGACCCTGACCTGCGGCGCGGCGCGGCGGCGCTGCCGGTTGCGGGGACGCTCTTGCGCGGCTATGATGATGCCGATGCCGCCGGTATTCGCCGCCCCGGTTGGCTGATTGCGACGCGGCCCCTGTCGCTCGTCACCGCGCCCTGGCCCGCAACGATCCGCTATCGCGGCCCGCTGCTGGATTATGGCAAGGTGGTGATTCTGGAGCCGGACCGGGATATGCTCTTGATTCTTGCCGGGCTGGGGGCGGTTTACGGCGAGACCGGGGAAATCGTCGTCGCGGGCGCGCCCCTGGGTCTGATGCCCGCCGCTGGCAGGGCCGATGACGGGGTTTTGACCGATACCGGTGTGATTGATGCTGGTGTCGAACGCACGGAAACGCTTTATATGGAAATAAGACGCAAACAGGAGCCGGTTGACCCCGCGGACTGGTTTGCCCTTCAGAAGGATTGATACGTGATGAGAAAGTTTATCCTGGCCGCACTCGCCGGAACTCTGGCAGGGGCGCTGACGACGATCCAGATCGCCGGGCCGATCCTGGCTCAGGAAGACACAGACAGCACGAATGTCTATGTGCAGCTTGACCTGTTCGGCGACCTGTTCGAGCGTATTCGTGCGCAATATGTCGAGGAAGTGGACGAAACTGACCTGATCCGGGCGGCGATCAACGGGATGCTTGCCTCGCTTGATCCGCATTCCAGCTATCTGGCGCCCGAGGATTTCGACGACATGCGGGTGCAGACGCGCGGCGCGTTCGGCGGGCTTGGCATTGAGGTCACGCAGGAGGACGGCGTGGTCAAGGTGGTTGCGCCCATGGACGACACCCCGGCGAAAGCCGCCGGTATCGAGGCGGGCGACTTCATCACCCATGTGGACGGCGAGAGCATTCTGGGCCTGACGCTGGATGAGGCGGTCGATATGATGCGCGGGCCGGTGGGGTCAGAGATCGTCATCACCGTTGTCCGGGAAGGCGAGGAAAGCCCCTTTGATGTCACCATCATCCGCGACACCATCACCCTGACCGCGGTGCGGACCCGGATCGAGGGCGATACGATTGTGCTGCGCATCACCACTTTCAGCGATCAGACCTTCAACGGCCTGCGCGACGGCATCAAGGAATCGGTGGCCGAGCTTGGCGGGCTTGACAATGTAAGCGGTTTCGTCGTCGATTTGCGCAACAATCCGGGCGGTCTCCTGGATCAGGCGGTTCTGGTGTCCGACGCCTTTCTGGATGCGGGCGAGATCGTCTCGACCCGGGGGCGCGACCCGCGCGACGGCGAACGCTTCAACGCCAGTCCGGGCGATCTGACCGACGGCAAGCCGGTCGTGGTGCTGATCAATGGCGGGTCTGCATCGGCGTCAGAGATTGTCGCGGGCGCATTGCAGGACCACCGCCGCGCGGTCGTTGTCGGGTCCAAGAGCTTTGGCAAGGGGTCGGTGCAGACCGTCCTGCCCCTGCGCGGCGAAGGTGCGATGCGGCTGACCACCGCGCGCTACTACACCCCGTCGGGGCGGTCGATCCAGGCGCTTGGCGTCTCGCCCGACATTGTGGTGGAACAGCCGCGTCTGCGCGACGAGGCCGTGGAGGAAGACGAGGAAGAGGCCCTGTCCCCGCGCTTTTCCGAGGCCGATCTGCGCGGTAGTCTTGAGAATGACTCGATCACCGAGGATGAACGCCGGACGCTGGAAGAAGAGCGCGCCGAGGCCGAGGCCACCGCCAGCCTGCGCAGGGAAGACTATCAACTGGCCTATGCGGTTGATCTGCTGAAGGGGCTTTCGGCGCTTGAACCACCGGCGACACGATAGGGATGGCGAACATGGCGCGGTCGGGGTGCCCCGGCCGGACTCGTCGGGCGCGCCGATGACCCCGGAGGACATCGGCAGGCTTCCCTATCGCCCGTGCGTGGGGGTGATGTTGCTCAATCGGGACGGGCTGATCTTTGCCGGTCAGCGGATCGACAGCCCGTTCCCGGCCTGGCAGATGCCGCAGGGCGGGATTGACGCGGGCGAAGAGCCGCACGCCGCCGCGTTGCGGGAATTGCAGGAGGAAACCGGCATCCCGCCCGATCTGGTGACGACAGAGGCCGGAACGGATGGATGGCTGACCTATGATCTGCCTCATCACATGGTGCCCGCGCTGTGGGGGGGGCGGTATCGCGGTCAGAAGCAGCGCTGGTTCCTGATGCGGTTTCACGGCGGGGATGAGCGGATCGACATCCGCAGCGGACAGCCCGAGTTTTCCCGGTGGCAGTGGATGGGGGCGGAGGCGCTGCTGGACAGCATCGTGCCGTTCAAGCGCGCGCTCTATGGTCAGGTGATCGCGGCGTTCCGGGACAGGATCGGGTAAAAACATCTGCGTAATAGCGCGTCAGTGGCCAACCCGTCCCCGCCCGGCTCATGCCAATATGCAGAGGTCTTTTCTACCTCCTGTTATGAAAGATAAACCCTATAAAGTTCAGCAAAAGCTGAGCCGCCAGAATCTGGGTGCTTTCGCCCGGATCATAGGCGGGGGCCACTTCCACAAGATCAATGCCGACCACATCCCCCCGTTTTGCAAGGCCCTGCACAATCTCCAGCACGTCGTAATACTGGAACCCGCCATGACTGGGCGTTCCGGTGCCCGGCGCGATCGAGGGGCAGAATGCGTCAATATCAATCGTCACATAATAGCGTGCGCCTGCCGGAATGCGGCTCAGGACGCCTTCGGTGCCCAGCTTGCGCACCTGCCGCACCGACAGAATGTCCGAACCACGGGCGCGGGCGTTGTCATAGCCCTCTCTCGCGGTTGAGGACACGTTGCGGATGCCCAGTTGGGTCATGCCGGAAACATAGTCCTTTTCGATGGCGCGGCGCATCGGGTTGCCGTGACCGGCGGTGACCCCATGGCGTTCATCCACAAAATCCAGATGCGCGTCTATCTGCACGATATGAATCGGCCCCTTCTCAGCGCAGTTCCCTGAAAATGCGTTGATGCAGGGGATGTTGACTGAATGATCACCGCCGATGATGACTGGCAGAGCGCCCGCGTCGAGGATCTTCCTTACCCCGTATTCGATATTTGCATG
>JPPB01000293.1 GCA_001483205.1 alpha proteobacterium 3107 | reverse complement strand
GTTCGCGCCCCCCCGAGCGGGCCGGACGCGGCCTTTCGGGTTGCGCGCGCGGGCCACCCGCAACCGAACCTGCCGCTGCCCGCACCACTCGCCCCACACATCATCTTGATCAGCCCTTCCCCCGGCCCCCCATACCTGCCATAATAGCGCTCAGACAAGACCGACAAGAGCAGTAAACATGGCCGACGACCTTCTGGCCGGGACCGCCCCGGCCCCCGCCCGCTACGACGCCGCCTCCATCGAAGTGCTGGAGGGCCTCGAACCCGTGCGCAAACGCCCCGGCATGTATATCGGCGGCACCGACGAACGGGCACTGCATCATCTGGTGGCGGAAGTGCTCGACAACGCCATGGACGAGGCCGTCGCGGGCCATGCCAACCGCATCGGGGTGGAGCTGCACGCGGACCACGCCGTCACCATCCGCGACAATGGCCGGGGCATCCCCATCGACCCGCACCCGAAATTCCCCGACAAAAGCGCGCTTGAGGTCATCCTCTGCACCCTGCACGCGGGCGGCAAGTTTTCGGGCGACGCCTATCAGACCTCGGGCGGGCTGCACGGGGTGGGGGCGTCGGTGGTCAACGCGCTGTCAGATTCGATGGTCGTGCAGGTGGCCCGGAACCGGGAACTGTATGAACAGCGCTTTTGCCGTGGCATCCCCCTGGGCGCGGTGGAAAAGCTCGGCGCCGCCCCCAACCGGCGCGGCACCACCGTCACCTTTCACCCGGACGCAGAGATTTTCGGGCGTCACCGTTTCCGCCCCGCCCGCCTGTTCCGGTCAATCCGTTCCAAGGCCTATCTGTTTTCCGGGGTCGAAATCCGCTGGAAATCCGCGATTGACGATGGCGAAACCCCGACCGAGGCCGTCTTTCACTTTCCCGGCGGGCTGTCCGACTATCTGAAAGAGACGATGAAGGGCGCGTCCGCCCTTGCCGGGCAGCCCTTTGCCGGAAGCGTCGATTTTCAGGAGCGTTTCGGCGTTCCGGGCAAGGTCGAATGGGCGATCAACTGGACGCCCGCGCGCGACGGTTTTCTGCATTCCTATTGCAACACCGTGCCGACGCCCGAGGGCGGCACCCACGCCGCCGGTTTCTGGGCCGCGATCCTGAAGGGGGTCCGCGCCTATGGCGAGCTGGCGGGCAACCGCAAGGCCGGGCAGATCACCCGCGATGACCTGCTGGCCGGGGGGTGCGCGCTGGTGTCGTGCTTTATCCGGGAACCGGAATTTGTCGGCCAGACCAAGGACCGGCTGGCCACGGTTGAGGCGCAGCGGCTGGTGGAAAACGCCGTGCGGGATCATTTCGACAACTGGCTGGCGGCGGATACCAGAGCGGCGGGCATGATCCTTGATTTTCTGGTGCTTCGGGCCGAGGAACGCCTGCGCCGTCGGCAAGAAAAGGAAACCGCCCGCAAATCCGCCACCAGAAAGCTGCGTCTGCCCGGCAAGCTGGTGGATTGTTCTGCCGCCGGGCGCGCGGGCACGGAGCTTTTCATCGTCGAGGGCGATTCGGCGGGCGGGTCGGCCAAGATGGCGCGGGACCGCCGGACTCAGGCGCTTTTGCCCCTGCGCGGCAAGATTCTGAACGTGCTGGGGGCGGCGTCGAACAAGCTCGGCTCGAATGCCGAGATTGCCGATCTGGCGCAGGCGCTGGGGGTGGGGCTGGGCAGCCGGTTTGATCTTGATGACCTGCGCTATGAAAAGGTGATCATTATGACCGATGCCGATGTGGACGGGGCGCATATCGCCGCGCTGCTGATGACGTTCTTTTTCAGTCAGATGCGCCCGCTGATTGATGCGGGGCGGCTTTATCTGGCCTGCCCGCCGCTCTATCGCCTGACTCAGGGCGCGCGGCGGGTCTATTGCCTTGATGACGCCGGGAAGGACAGGGCGCTGGCGCAGGGCCTCGGCGGTAAGGGCCGGATCAGCGTGAGCCGCTTTAAGGGGCTGGGAGAGATGGACGCCAGAGACCTGAAAGACACCACCATGAACCCCGGAACCCGCAGGCTGATCCGGGTCAGCATTGACGAGGACGCACCGGGCGAGACCCGCAATCTGGTCGAACGGCTGATGGGCAAAAAGCCCGAGATGCGGTTCCGCTATATCCAGGAGAACGCCCGGTTTGCCGAGGGGCTGGACGTTTGAGGTTAGCCAAATCTTGATGTTTTGGCCCGCATTTGTTCTATATGCAGGAAAGTGGGGAATCAGGGATGGATTGTGCGCCGAAGGAACTGAGGAATTTTCTCAAGGGCCGGAAATTCGCAACCGTAATGGCTGATCCGCCATGGCGGTTTGCAAACCGGACCGGGAAGGTGGCTCCGGAACACAAGCGGCTGATGCGGTATGAAACCATGGACCTGAAGGATATTTGCAACCTGCCGGTCCCGGAGCATCTGGAAGACACCGCCCATTGTTACCTCTGGGTTCCCAATGCGCTGTTGCCTCTGGGGTTGCAGGTGCTGTCCGCATGGGGGTTTGAATACAAATCGAACATCATCTGGCACAAGATACGCAAGGATGGCGGCTCTGACGGGCGGGGCGTGGGCTTCTATTTCCGTAATGTCACCGAGATTTTGCTGTTCGGTGTTCGGGGGCGTAATGCCCGCACCCTCGCACCGGGACGGCGACAGGTCAACCTGTTCGCCAGCCGCAAGCGGGAGCACTCGCGCAAGCCGGATGAGCAATACGCCATCATCGAATCGTGCAGCCGGGGACCGTTCCTGGAGCTTTTCGGGCGTGGCCGCCGGGAAAACTGGACGGTATGGGGCAATCAGGCTGATGGTGACTACAGACCAACCTGGGATACCTACAAATACAACTCAGGCGTCGCCGCGGAATAGGGGTTTGCATGGGTGAAAGGGATATTTCCGCTGGCGGGAACGCAGATGACCCCGATGCGTCGGTGGTGAATAGAATGTCCCTGTTCACCGCCTGCCCCCCCGGCGGGCGGCAATGCGCACCGGGCCGCCAATTCAGTTGATTGATTTCCCCGCCGCTGTCCGGCATCCTGCGCCTGACAGGGAAAGCACCACCCATGAACGTGATCATCGACAACCAGATTTTCCTGATCCTGATCTGCTTTTCTGCCGGGTCGGTCGGCGCGGCGATCATGCTGCGGCGGGATGCGGCGCGCAAGGCGTGGAGCGTCGCCGATCTGATCTGGGTGATTGTCGGCGGGCTTGGCGCGGTCATGGCGATTGCCGCCGGGCTGCATACCAAGGACACATCGCGCCTTGACCGGCGCATCGACATCGCCTTTGCGCTGACCAAGGAGTTCGAGCGGGACACCGCGCGCTTTCGGCTGAGCTATTGCGAGCAGGACTGGCAGGGGCCGGACCATCGCGCCGATGTGCTGACGCTCTGCGATAAGGTGGAGTTCCTGTCGGCCTCGACCGCCGGCAGCCGCCGCCTGCCGCTGTTTCTGGATGTGGCGCGGGAGCGGATGCCGCCGACGGCGCTGCGGATATGGCCGGAATTTTTCGGGGGAGACGCGCCTGCGGGCACCAGCTTTTCCGGCATCATTGCCGAGGCGGGCGGTTTCGACCCCAGCGATCTGTTGGTGTTCGAGGCGCGCGATGCAGAGACAACGGCGGCGACCGATGCGCTTTCGCGCGCGCCTGGGCATGTGGCCATCGCCGCCGAGTTTCTGGTGATTGCCAAGGCGTATGATGAGCTGATCACCCAGTTAAAGCTGTTGCGCGAGGAATGGGAGGCCCTGCGGGACAATGCGCTGGTGCTCAACCTGCAAATCCTTGCCATCGGGCTGGTGGCATTCGCGGCCCCGTTCAGGATCGGCAAGTCGATCGTCGAATTGCGGTGAGGCGCGGCCCCCCCGCACCTTATCCGCGGATAAGGCCGGGCCTTTCGGGGGCGGCTTGTCGGGAAACAGCAAAGGGCCGCACATCCGGGTTTCAGAACGGTTTCAGCGCGACGCCGATTTGAGCGCCGCGATCATTTCCCGACGCAAAATGGCGTTCATGCGTGTCTGATAGCCCTTGCCCTGAGATTTGAGCCAAGCCAACACGTCGGCATCCAGCCGGGCGGTGATCTGTCGCTTTACAGGCCGGTAAAAGTGGCCCTGCTCCATCCCTGCCAACGACTCATCAGCCAGCACCGGAATGTCGCTGGTGTCAATCTGATCATCCGGCAGTGCGCTCAGGCGTTTCAGGGCCTTCTTCCGGTCTTCCGTGAGGGGCGGAAGCGTATCAGGGGTATAGCGAACCGTTTTCATAGCGCATCCTTTCCTTTCGGGTTGCGGGCCGGGCAGAGATGATGCGGACCACCTCGGTCAACTGATTTCCCGCCCTTTCTTCTGTGGCGGTATGGGCAACCAGCAGAATCATCACGCCGCCGACCAGACCAAGAGTTTGCCAGCGCTGTTCTCTGTCCTCAATGCGGTCCGGCACAGACAGGTGCAGCGGGTCAAGAAACACACGGGCCGCTTCCTCGAACGATATGCCGTGTTTCTTCTGGTTGGCGACATTTTTGGCTTCGTTCCAGGTGAACCGGATTTCCGTCATGGCGGTCAATGTAACGACAAATGGATAACCACTCAAGACCCCCGCATAACGGCGTATCAGCGGCCCCCCGCACCTTATCCGCGGATAAGGCCGGGCGTGCGCCGATGACGCCGTAATCCGCTTGCAGGCGGCGGGCGGCAGGCATAGGGCAGGGGAATGCAGCGGCAACGCTCATACCGGGATCACGCACGGGCGATCCTCGTGCTGGGGTTGCCCCTGATCGGCAGCCATCTGGCGCAGATTCTGATTGGCGTCACCGATACGGTGATGATGGGCTGGTATGGGGTGACGGAACTGGCCGCCCTCGTGCTCGGCAGCACCTTTTTCCTGCTGATGTTCCTTCTGGGGTCAGGGTTTGCGAATGCGGTGATGCCGATGGTGGCCGAGGCAGCGGCCTCCGGCAACGAGCGTCAGGTGCGGCGGGTTGCGCGCATGGCGCTCTGGCTCTCGCTGGCCTATGCGGTTCTGATCGTGCCGGTCTTTCTGTGGTCCGGGACGATCCTGCGGTTTCTGGGGCAAGAGCCGCAGGTGGCAGACCTCGCGCAGCTTTACCTGAGAATCGCCGTGGCCGGAATGGGACCGGCGCTGATAACGATGGTGCTCAAGAGCTATCTGTCGGCGCTGGAGCGGACGGTGGCGCTGCTTTGGGTCACGATCGGGGCGGCAGTGATCAACGGCATTGCTAATTACGCGCTGATCTTCGGCAACTGGGGGTTCCCCGAACTGGGGGTTGCCGGGGCGGGCATTGCCTCGGTGGTCTCGAACCTGCTGGCGGCGCTGGCGCTGGCGGTTCATGTTGCGCGCGCCACCCCCGAACACGCGCTGTTTCACAGGTTTTGGCGGTCGGATTGGGAGGCCCTGGGCCGCGTCTTTCGGCTGGGCTGGCCGATCAGCCTGACCATGCTGTCCGAAGTCGGGCTGTTTTCGGCCTCTGCCATTATGGTGGGCTGGGTCGGCACGACAGAACTGGCCGCCCATGGCATTGCCCTGCAACTGGCCGCGATCACCTTCATGGTGCATCTGGGGCTGAGTGGTGTTGCCACGATCAGGGTGGGTCGCGCTGTGGGCAGAGGCGATCAGGCCGGGCTGGCCGATGGCGGCAGGGTGGTGACCGCGCTCTCGGTGCTGTTCGCGCTGGTCGCTGCTCTGGTGTTTCTCGGCTTTCCCGAGGCGCTGATTGACCTGTTCCTTGACCCGGCAGAACCGGCGCGGGCCGAGATTCTGCGGATCGGTGCGATACTGCTGGCGCTGGCCGCGGTGTTTCAGTTGGCCGATGGCGCGCAGGCCATCGGGCTGGGCCTGTTGCGCGGGGTGCAGGATACGCGGGCACCGATGGTCATTGCCGGGGTCAGCTATTGGGGTGTCGGGGCGACATGCAGTTATGTGCTGAGCCAGCCGTTGGGTCTTGGCGCGCCCGGCGTGTGGATCGGGCTTGTGGCCGGGCTGACCTGCGCGGCGGTTCTGCTCAATCTGCGGTTTTGGCGGCGGTTGGCAGGGGTGGGGGCCGGCTGAGCGTGGCGGATGATTGCCGTGGGCCGGGTTGATGGTTTGGCAGGCGATGCGCAAATATACAGAGGTCTTGGACAAGGCTTATCCGCGGATAAGGGCAAGGCTTCTCCGGCCCGGCACGGCTCAGGAACTGCAAATGTCTTGCAACGCACCCCAGTCCTCATCGCTCAGAACCGGCTCATGCGGGGTCGCACGCAGCGCATCCGCCTCAATCAGCGGCAAAGTCATTTCCCCCGATATGTCAAGCGCATAGGCGTAAGGCACCGTGCTGATCCCGATCTCTGCAAACCCGGCGATAACCGCCTCATGGTCCAGCGGATCGGGCGGCGAGGTCAAAAGATGCTCGGCATAGGTCGCCAGCGCCTCGTCCGAAATCCGCCCGCTGGTCAGCAACCGCACCGTCGTCACCGGCCCGGCCGTCCGCAACAGACGCTCAAGCGGGTCGCGGCCTTCAAACCGCAACCTCTCTGCCGCAACATAGCCCGCAGTTGCCTCGGGCGTCTCGTGATCCTCGACCAGAGACCGGTTCAGCAGGATGATCCCGCCGGGCAGGTGCCACGTTCCGGCAACACCGGAGCGCAGCACGACAAGGCGGCGCATTCCGGGGGCCACCTGACGGCGCAGCGCGTTCAGCGCCCGCAGGCCGGGGGCAGACCGGCATGGCCTGCCGGACAGGCGCTGAATACTGACAAGCAACTGGTCGCCGATCTGGGTCCGCGTCACGTCCGGGACCACCGATGTTGCGTGGCGGGCCAGTTCTCGGGGCAGCCAGAAAACCAGCGTGGCCAGAACCAGCGCCCCGACGATCAGCACCCCGGCCAGACGCAAACGGCCCGGATGCGGGCGATCACGGGCAATGACGCCAATCACCTTTTCGATGGACCGGATCATCAGGTCGTCTTCGATCTCCAGCGTCTCGATGCCGTCCGGGTCCGGGGAATAGAGCGCGGGCCGCCGTCGCGGGTTCACCCGCCTGAGCGCCGCCAGCGACCAGTGGGCAAGGGCGGTTTCATTCCGGTCGGTCAGCACCAGGGTCGCATTCCCGAGCGACACAATCACATCGCGGCGCTGGGCCTCGGGTGAGGCGCGCCACAGCCCGGTCGATTCGAGCCGCTGATATTTGTCGAGCGCCGTCACGGACGGGCGAGTCCTGCCTGCTGTTTCTGCCTGTGCCCATGGTATATCACCGGTTGGCGCGCGGCAATCTTTGGTGCGGGGGGCTTTCAGGGACCGTTTCCCGCCCGGTCACACACCGTCCGCCAACCCCTGACAGCGCCGCGCACAGGTGGCAATATCGTCGCCGCCCTCGCGCCAGGGGCCGTGCGACCCCTTCGGCATCGGGGCAATTTCGTTGGCAATCCACTGCCACAACGGGTCATACCCCAAGCCCGGATGCCGGTCACCCAGCAGGTAAAGCGCCGTTATCAGGACCATGCGGTCAGAGGTTGAGAGTGCTTCAGGCATATGAGGACGACAATCTTCAACCAAGGCATGAAAATTTGTTCATATCGCAACATAATACATATAAATAAGTATTTCTCAATATAGATTGATGCAATTTTAAGTAAATAATGCCTCTATTTCCCATGACTCATTCAATTCGGGGTGGACTTGTGAACCTGCAAAAAGTTCTTGGTGCGAATATTCGCAGCCATCGCAAGGCGCAAGGGTTTTCCCAGATGGTTCTGGCCGCCCGGATCGGCATCAACTACACGACGCTGGGCCTGATAGAGCGCGGGCAACTCACCCCGTCGCTGAAGCGCATCACCGTGATTGCCGAGGCGCTCAACGTTGATCCGGCTGTGTTCTTCGGGGTCGATACCGTCCCTGCTGATGAACGCGGCACGCTGATTTCCGACATCTACGTGATGGCCTCTAGGATGAACGTCAAACAGCTTGTGATCGCCAAGCGCACGTTGCAAGCGCTTTCAGGGTCGTGATCTGTCGCGGCAGGGCGACAGGCGATGATGCGGGGGGCAGGCAGTTTCAGCCGGGGCCGTTTCAGCCGGGGTCGTGCCGGGGGGCATCCTCTGTCGTGCCGGGCACCTCATCCACCCCCGACCCGCCAAAGGGGTGACAGCGGGCGATGCGGCGAACGGTCAGCCAGCCGCCCCGAACCGCCCCATGCCGTTCCAGCGCCTCCAGCGCATAGGCAGAGCATGTGGGGTGAAACCGGCACCCATGGCCGACCCAGGGCGACAGCACCAGACGATAGGCGCGCACCGGTAGGGCGAGAACACGGGCCAGCGGGGTCATCGCGCGCCTGTATGGATTTTGCCAAGCGCCGCCCGCAGGTCGGCCAGCAGAGCGTCAAAAGAGCGGGTGACGGTCACACCGGGGCGGCCCACAAGCACGTAATCCCAGCCGGACCGCCCCTGGCCGGGCAGCACCAAACGCGCAACCTCGCGCAACCGGCGCTTGGCGCGATTGCGGGTCACCGCGTTGCCGAGCTTGCGCGAACAGGTGACGCCAACGCGGATCACACGGCCCGCGTCGCCGCCCGGCCCGCGCTCTCGGGCCTGAAGCAGAAAACCGGGCACATGGGACCGTCGCGCGCGGGCGGCGCGCAGGAAATCGGGGCGTTTCTTCAGGGTTTCCAGACGAATGACCGGGGCCGGGGGCGTAGTCTCTACGCGGCTCTCTGCCGGTCCTGTCATCGCTCGCGTCCCCTGAGACTCAGGCGCTAAGCGACTTGCGGCCCTTTGCCCGGCGCGCGTTCAGAATCTTGCGCCCGGCCTTTGTCGCCATGCGGGCGCGAAAACCATGGCGGCGCTTGCGAACCAGGTTCGAGGGTTGATAGGTGCGTTTCATCGCCGGTCTCCGTCAGGCATTCCCGTCACAAGCGGCCCCCCGGCATGGGGGGTGGTCTGCGAAAACCGGGGTGTAGGGCGCGCGCGCGCGAAAGTCAATTCGCAAAAGTCAATTCGCACTTGTGAATTTTTATGCGACATTCTTTGGTTGTTTTCAGTAGGAAATGGCGCGATGCGTGGGTAAGCTCTGCCCCGTATGTTCCGTGCCGGGCAGGTGCGGGCCGGGGGCCGCCGGGCTTAAACGGGCGGGCAAAGGCGGGTAAAACAGAGACAAAGGACACATGAAAAAAATGGCTGATACGCCTGAAAAAAATGAAAATTCCGGTTTTCGCCGCATGGTGCCGCTGGCACTGATTGCGGTGGTCGCGGTGGCCGGGTTCTTTGCCTTGCGCGATTATCTGACCTTTGAAACCCTGGCGCAGAACCGTGAGGCCCTGACCGCCTTTCGCGACGCCAACTATGCGCTGACGGCTTTGTCCTTCATCGGCCTCTACGTGGTGGTTGTGGCCTTTTCACTGCCCGGTGCGACGGTGGCAACCCTGACCGGTGGCTTTCTGTTCGGCGTCTTTCCCGGCGCGGCGTTCAATGTGCTGGCGGCGACCATCGGTGCAAGCGCGATCTTTATGGCCGCGCGTTGGGGGTTGGGCGACAGGCTGGCCGCCCGGATGGACGCCTCGGACGGGATGGTCAAGCGGATCAAGGACGGTATCGACGCCAACCAGTGGTCAATGCTGTTTCTGATCCGGCTGGTCCCGGTGGTGCCGTTCTTCGTCGCCAACCTGGCCCCGGCGCTGGTGGGGGTGCGGCTGTATCGTTTTGTGATCTCGACCTTTCTGGGGATTATTCCCGGTGCCGTCGTTTATACCTCGGTCGGCGCGGGGCTGGCGGGGGTGTTCGAGGCGGGCGAAACCC
>JPPB01000292.1 GCA_001483205.1 alpha proteobacterium 3107 | reverse complement strand
CGTTTCAAAGACCTCTGCATAATAGCTCAGCCGGGCAGCCGCCTGCCTGAGCAGGCGCTTTTCGCGGCAATTCACATTGGCGATGGTCTTTCCATAAAATCCATACGTTGCAACAGGTTGAGACATTTTAAGCGCCTGCCGGGGGGCAGGCAGGCGCTGCCCGGCGTTCCGCCGGGCGGGACGGGTTGGCCGCCGATGCGCCATTATGCGGAGGTCTTTTTCAGGGCCGAAACCGGCGACACGCGGCCCTATTGATCCCGGCGGCGCGGCGGGTTAGACAGGGGGCCGGTCTCTGCGGCAATCCGTGGGGAGCACAGAATGCGGGTGTGGCGGAATGGTAGACGCGAGGGTCTCAAACACCCTTTCCGCAAGGAGTGTCGGTTCGAGTCCGACCACCCGCACCACCGGGCCGCCCCGGTTTCCCGGACAGAACACACCACCCCGAATCGGCAATGGCGACCCCGGTAGGACTTGAACCCACAACCTGACGCTTAGAAGGCGCCTGCTCTATCCGGTTGAGCTACGGGGCCGTTTTCCGGCAAACACGGCCCTCTTGCCTCAAATACCGGCCCCGGTCAATTCTGCAAATCCGGCGGCCTGCCCACCGACGACAGACGGCCCGCCGCCCGCATCATCCGGGCCGGTCATTCAATGGGTCCACGCCCTGCGCCGGTGGGTGGCAAAATTTTCGCCATACCCCATCGGGCGGATATTCGGCCTGCGGTCATGGGGTTCCTGCACCACCGCCTCTATCCCCCGCGCCCGTGCATAGCTGACGGCGGCCTCTCTGCTGTCGAAATGCAGGCATATCTGGCTCTGGGTATCGCCCGAGCTTGTCCAGCCCATCAACGGGTCCAGATCACGGGCAGAGGCGGGCGAAAACTCCAGAACCCATGTCCTGCTCCGGCCCGTGCCGGACTGCATCGCGCTGCGGGCGGGTTGATAAATACGGGCACGCATCGAAACCTCCTCTGCTCCCCCGTCTTTATCGGCAAAAACACCGCCGCCCGCAAGGGTGCTTTCACCGCCGGGATGTCAGCACCACCCCCGTCGCCCGCCCGCGCGCCCTTGCAGCCAACCCGAAAGCGGTCAAATCTGGGGGCAAAAGGGAATCGCGCCATGTCCGTTCTGAACACCGCCGCCCGTGACAAACCCGAAGGCGGCAAGCGCTTTGCCATGCACACCGGGTTTCAGCCCTCGGGCGACCAGCCCACCGCCATTGCCGAGCTCAGCGCCGGTATCCTGAACGGCGAACGCAATCAGGTGCTTCTGGGGGCCACCGGCACCGGCAAGACCTACACCATGGCCAGGGTCATCGAACAAACCCAGCGCCCGGCGATCGTGCTGGCCCCCAACAAGACACTGGCGGCCCAGCTTTACGGGGAATTCAGGGGCTTTTTCCCCGACAACGCCGTCGAGTATTTTGTCAGCTATTACGACTATTACCAGCCCGAAGCCTATGTGCCCCGCTCTGACACCTATATCGAAAAGGAAAGCCAGATCAACGAACAGATCGACCGGATGCGCCATTCTGCCACCCGCGCGCTCCTGGAGCGGGACGATGTGATCATCGTTGCCTCGGTGTCCTGCATCTATGGCATCGGCAGCCCGGAGACCTATACCGCCATGACCCAGGATTTAGAGGCGGGCCGGGAATATGACCTGCGCGACATCATGGCGGGTCTGGTGGCACAGCAATACCGCCGCAACGACGCCGCCTTTCAGCGCGGTTCCTTCCGGGTGCGCGGCGATGGCCTTGAAATCTGGCCCAGCCATCTGGAAGACCGGGGGTGGAAGTTGAGCTTTTTCGGGGATGAGATTGAAAAAATAACAGAATTTGACACACTGACCGGTGAGAGAACCGATGCCCTGACCAAGGTGCGCGTCTATGCCAACTCCCATTACGTGATCCCGACGCCGACGCTGAAACAGGCCATCAAAGGCATCAAGGAAGAGCTGGTCCTGCGGCTGGATCAGTTGCAGGGCGAGGGCAGGTTGCTTGAGGCGCAACGGCTGGAACAACGCACCCGGTTTGATCTGGAAATGCTTGAGGCGACAGGCATCTGCAACGGGATCGAGAATTATTCGCGCTATCTGACCGGGCGCGCGCCGGGCGAACCGCCGCCGACACTGTTTGAATACATCCCCGACCACGCGATTGTTTTTGCTGATGAAAGCCATGTCTCGGTGCCGCAGATCGGCGGCATGTATCGGGGCGACTATCGCCGCAAATCCACCCTGGCCGAACATGGCTTTCGGTTGCCGTCCTGCACCGACAACCGACCCCTCAAGTTCGAGGAATGGAACGCCATGCGCCCGCAATCGGTGTTCGTTTCGGCCACCCCGCAGGCGTGGGAGCTGGAACAGTCCGGCGGCGTGTTTGTCGAACAGGTGATCCGCCCGACCGGCCTGTTGGACCCGGAAGTGGAAATTCGCCCGGTCGAGATGCAGGTGGATGATCTGCTTGATGAAATCCGGCGCGTGGCGGCGCGGGATCATCGCATTCTGGTCACCACGCTGACCAAGCGGATGGCCGAGGATCTGACGGAGTATCTGCACGAACAGGGGGTTCGGGTGCGCTACATGCACAGTGACATAGAAACCCTTGAAAGGATAGAGATTCTTCGTGATCTGCGCCTGGGTGCTTTCGATGTTCTGATTGGCATCAATCTGCTGAGAGAGGGCCTCGACATCCCCGAATGCGGGCTGGTGGCGATTCTTGACGCCGACAAGGAAGGGTTCCTGCGGTCCGAGACCTCGCTGGTTCAGACCATCGGGCGCGCCGCGCGCAATGTCGATGGCCGGGTGATTATGTATGCGGATCGTATTACCGGCTCGATGGAGCGGGCGATTGGCGAGACGAATCGCCGCCGTGCCCGTCAGGTCGCGTATAACCGCGAGCACGGGATCACCCCGGAGACGGTGAAGAAGAATGTCGATGATGTGCTGGCGGGGCTGTATCAGGGCGATGCTGATATGGCGCGGGTCACCGCGACGGTCGATGGCCCGGTGCATGGGGCGAACCTGCAAGCGCATCTGGAAGGGTTGCGCGGGCAGATGCGCGGGGCGGCGGAGAATCTGGAGTTTGAGGAGGCCGCCCGCCTGCGGGATGAGATCAGGCGGCTGGAGGCGGTGGACCTCGCCATCGCCGACGACCCGCTGGCGCGTCAGTCTGCGGTGGAGGCGGCGGCGGAAGGGCGCTCGACAGCGGGCAGGCCGGGCAAGCGGAGCAGTCGGGGCGGATGCGCGAAAAGACGAAAACAGCAGGCCGCGCGGTAAGGGCGTGGGGGGGCCTTAACTTTCGGGCCGGACGCGGCCTTCCGAAGGCCTCGGCATGATAGCGCGTCAGTGGCCAAACCACCCGCCCAGTTGTGCCATTATGCAGGGGGTTTTTTATGCCGTTACACTATACCTATCCCTTCGGTTCCTGTGGACAGGCGCGGGCGGGGCGGATAAACCGTCCCGGCGCTTGAATCTGCACAGGACACCCCCGCGCCATGCACAGTCTGAACGACATCCGGGCGACATTCCTCGACTTCTTCAGGGCCAGCGGCCATGAGGTCGTTGCCAGTTCTCCGCTGGTGCCGCGCAACGACCCGACGCTGATGTTCACCAACTCCGGCATGGTGCAGTTCAAGAACGTCTTCACCGGCGTCGAACACCGGGCGCACAAGCGCGCAACAACCAGCCAGAAATGCGTCCGCGCAGGCGGCAAGCACAACGACCTCGATAATGTCGGCTATACCGCCCGGCATCATACCTTCTTTGAAATGCTGGGGAATTTCAGCTTTGGCGACTATTTCAAGGCCGACGCGATTCCCTTCGCCTGGGATCTGATCACCCGCGAGTTCGGCCTCAACAAAGACAGGCTGCTGGTCACCGTCTATCACACCGATGAAGAGGCCGCCGCGATCTGGAAAAAACATGCCAAACTGCCGGACGAACGCATCATCCGCATCGCCACCAGCGACAATTTCTGGATGATGGGGCCGACCGGCCCGTGTGGCCCGTGCAGCGAGATTTTCTATGACCACGGCGCGCATGTTCCCGGTGGCCCGCCCGGCTCGGCAGATGAAGACGGCGACCGGTTCATCGAAATCTGGAATCTGGTTTTCATGCAGTATGAGCAGCATGAAGACGGCAACCGCACCGACCTGCCGAACCGGTCGATTGACACCGGCATGGGGCTGGAGCGGATCAGCGCCCTGCTTCAGGGCAGCCATGACAACTATGATACCGATCTGTTCAGGGCGCTGATTGAGGCCTCTGCCCATGCCTCAAATACCGAACCTTATGGCGATGGCAACACGCATCACCGGGTCATCGCCGATCACCTGCGGTCGGTGTCCTTTCTGATCGCCGACGGGGTGATGCCGACGAATGAGGGCCGGGGATATGTGCTGCGCCGGATCATGCGCCGCGCGATGCGCCACGCCCACCTGCTCGGCGCGGAAGAGCCTTTGATGCACCGGCTGGTGCCGGAGCTTGTGCGCCTGATGGGGCAGGCCTACCCGGAGCTTGTCAGCGCGCAACCGCTGATCCGGGACACGCTGAAGACCGAGGAAACCCGCTTTCGTCAGACCCTTGAGCGCGGGCTGCGGCTGCTGGATGATGAGGTGGCGAAACTGCCCCACGGCGCGGCCCTGCCGGGGGAAGCGGCGTTCCGGCTGTATGACACCTATGGTTTTCCCCTGGACCTGACCCAGGATGCGCTGCGCGAGGCGGGCAGGGGGGTGGATACCGACGGTTTTGATGCGGCGATGGCGGCGCAAAAGGCCCGCGCCCGTGCCGCCTGGACCGGATCGGGCGAGAACGCGGACGAGGCGATCTGGTTCGGGCTGTCAGAGGCGCACGGCCCCACCGAGTTTCTGGGCTATGAAACCGAGAGTGCCGAGGGGCAAATTCTGGCGCTGGTGCATAAGGGGGAAGGGCAGGACAGCGCCCGCGCCGGTCAGACCGTCAGTGTCGTCGTCAACCAGACCCCGTTTTATGCCGAGGCCGGGGGGCAAGTCGGCGACAAGGGGTGGCTGAAAACCGAAACCGGAGAGGCGCGCGTTACCGACACAAGGCGCGTCGCCGGGGTCACGATCCATGTGGCGGATGTGAAAGAGGGCGAGATTTCCACAGGCCAGGGAGCGGAGCTCATCGTGGACGGCACCCGCCGGACGCAGATTCGCGCCAACCACTCGGCCACCCACCTGCTGCACGAGGCCTTGCGCCAGCATCTGGGGGACCATGTGGCACAGCGGGGGTCTCTGAACTCGGCCGAACGGCTGCGGTTCGACTTTTCCCACAACCGGGCGCTCTCAGCCGATGAATTGCGCGCGGTCGAGGCAGAGGTCAACGCCTTCATCCGCCAGAATACGCGCGTTGAAACCCGGATCATGTCGCCGGACGAGGCCCGCGCCCTTGGCGCGCAGGCGCTGTTTGGCGAGAAATACGGGGAACAGGCGCGGGTGGTGTCGATGGGGCGGCTTGATGGTTCCGGCAAGGGGGCGTACGGCAACGCCTATTCCGTCGAGCTGTGCGGGGGCACCCATGTGAAGCGCACCGGCGATATTGGCCTGTTCGTGGCCATCAGTGACAGCGCCAGCGCCGCCGGGGTGCGCCGGATCGAGGCATTAACCGGTCAGGCGGCGCTGGATCGGGTGTCGGAACAGGGCGCGCGTCTGGCAGAAGTCGCCGCGCATCTGAAAGCGCCCGTTGATGCGGCTGGCGACCGGGTGAAGGAATTGCTCAAAGAACAGCGCGCCCTCAATTCCGAGGTGGCGCAGTTGCGCATTAAGCTGGCAATGTCGGGCGAAGGCGGGCAGGCATGGCCCGAAGCACGGGAGGTCTCGGGGCTGCCGTTTCTGGCGCAGGTGCTTTCCGGCGTCGGGGGCAAGGATTTGCCGTCGCTCATCGATGAGCACAAGGCGCGCATGGGGTCCGGGGTGATCCTGCTGATTGCCGATGGCGACGGCGATGGCGGCAAGGTCGCTGTGGCCGCAGGCGTGACCGACGATCTGACCGCGCGGGTCTCGGCGGTGGAGATCGTGCGGGCGGCGGTGGCAAAGCTCGGCGGCAGGGGCGGCGGCGGGCGGCCCGGCCTCGCCCGTGGCGGCGGCAATGGCATCGGGAATGCAGAGGCGGCAATCAGGGCCGCGGAAACCGTTTTGGGAGGACAGCAATGAAGGGTGCTTTGTGGATCGCGCATGTGGATGTGCATGACAGCGGGAAATACGGCGAATATATCAAGGTCGCCTCGGTGGTGATCCCTGAACATGGCGGGCAGTTTATTGCCCGTGGCGGGCGGTATGTGCAACTGGAGGGGCAGGCGCGCGCGCGCAATGTGGTGGCGCTGTTCCCCAGTGTAGAGGCGGCGGTGGCGGCCTATAATGACCCGCGCTATCAGGGGGCCGTGAAGCTGGCCAAGGCGGCGGCAGACAGGGATATGGTGATCGTCGAGCTGGGTTGAGCCGGGAGTGGCGGCGGGCTGTCACGGAACGACCTTATCCGCGGATAAGCATCGCTCACACCGGCGAGCGTTGGCTGCCCTCTGCGGTGCGGAGTGCCCCTTGCAGGATAGTTCTGATGCGGACAGAGACCGCCCCGGTGCGCTCATACTCGCCGATGTCCTTCACAACCCCGTCCACCACCGAATTGGGCAGGCAGTTCACCAGTTCGTGCAGGGCTTGCAACACTGGCTCCGATTCCTGGGCGACCGCAGCCTCGAACGCCTTGCAAACGTCATGGTTTCCTTCGGTCATACCAAACATCATCCGCCCCTGAGTCCTTCTTCCGGCTGCGTCCCACTTTACCGGCGGTGTGTCCGAAAGTGCCGAACTCATTCTGAAAACGCAACATTCAACGCGCATCTTTCAGACATCACCGCCTCTTGCATCCTCAAAGCTACGGCATCCGGGGGGCTTTTGTAATCTGCTCTTTGGTATAGATTGCAGGCGATTTAGTCTACAAAACGCAATATAAACATCTAAAAATTATCAATAAAAAGAAAAAACCGCGTAAATCCCCCGCAGAATACCGGCCTGCCCGCACCGTGATCTCATCGCCCTGCCTCCCCGCGCGCAGGCACCGCCACGATTCGATGGGTTTCCCCCTATTGTTTCCGAAGCGACGCCAATAACCGGGGCGGGCCTGTCAGCAAACGCGCGACCGCCCCGGCAGGCCGCACCGGGCTTCAGTCCACGGCCTTAAAGTTGAACTCGCCGCCTTCTCTGATCCCCGACGGCCAGCGCGCCGTCACCGTCTTGGCGCGGGTATAGAAGCGAAAGCTGTCCGGCCCGTGCTGATTCAGATCGCCAAACGCCGATTTCTTCCAACCGCCAAAGGTGTGATAGGCCAGCGGCACCGGGATCGGGACATTGACCCCGACCATGCCGATATTGACCCGGTGGGCGAAATCGCGGGCGGTATCGCCGTCGCGGGTGAAAATCGCCGTGCCGTTGCCGTATTCATGGCCGAGAACCAGGCCGAGCGCCTCTTCATACGATCCCGCCCGCACCGTGGACAGCACCGGGCCGAATATCTCTGTCCGGTAGATGTCCATGTCCGGCGTGACGTGATCAAACAGATGCGGGCCGACGAAAAAGCCACCCTCATACCCCTGAAGGCTGAAATCGCGCCCGTCAACCACCAGCTTTGCCCCCTGCGCGACGCCGCTTTCCACCAGACGCAGGATGTTCGCTTTGGCCGCCGCAGTCACCACCGGGCCATAATCCACGTCATCGCCAGCGGTATAGGGGCCGACCTTGAGCTTTTCGATGCGCGGCACCAGCTTGTCGATCAGCCGGTCGGCGGTGTCGTCCCCCACCGGCACGGCGACAGAGATCGCCATGCAGCGCTCGCCCGCCGCGCCATAGCCTGCCCCCACAAGCGCATCAGCGGCCTGATCCATATCGGCGTCGGGCATCACCACCATGTGGTTCTTGGCCCCGCCGAAACACTGCACCCGCTTGCCGGTGGCGGCAGAGCGCGCATAGACATATTCCGCAATCGGGGTCGAACCGACAAAGCCGATCGACTGAACCACCGGGTGATTGATCAGCGCATCCACCGCCTGTTTGTCGCCGTTCACCACCTGCAACACGCCTTTGGGCAGACCTGCTTCCTCGATCAGCTCCGCCAGCATCAGCGGCACAGAGGGGTCGCGCTCGGATGGTTTCAGAATGAAGGCATTGCCGCAGGCCAGTGCCGGGGCGAACATCCACAGCGGCATCATCGCCGGAAAGTTGAACGGCGTGATCCCGCCGCAAACCCCCAGAGGCTGGCGCATCGAATAGAGGTCAATGCCCTTGCCGGCGGCGTCGGTATATTCGCCCTTCAGCAGATGCGGCGCGCCGATGCAGAACTCCACGCATTCAAGGCCACGGATCACATCCCCCCGCGCGTCGGGCAGGGTCTTGCCGTGCTCGCGGCTCAGCGCTTCGGCCAGCTTGTCCATGTCCCGGTGCAGCAGGGCGACGAACGCCATCATCACCCGTGCGCGTTTCTGCGGATTGGTGGCGGCCCAGGCCGGTTGAGCGGCGGCGGCAATGCCGATGGCGCGGTTCATCTCTTCGGTATCGGCCAGCGGCACCCGTGCCTCTGCCTCGCCGGTGGCGGGGTTATAGACATCGGCAAAGCGGCCCGATATTCCGGCAACACGCGCGCCGTCAATCCAGTGACCAAGGTCTGTCATCTTATCCCTCCGGAAAGCGCCGGGATTCGGCGTGTGCGCAGGATAAGCCCGCCGTTCAGGGTATGAAAGGGGCAGTTTTGCAAAAAGCACTCGCCCCCCGCCCGTGCAATGGTGGCGCGCGGGGGCAGTCAGGCACAACCTGGCCACACCTGACTTGACAGATGCCGGGCAAGGCGCGACGGTAGAAACCCAAACACGGCCAAGCGGAGGGAGCGCCGATGCTCGTTCATCAAATTCTGAAATCCAAGGCGAATCAGGAACTGGTCACCATTGTCCCCGAGGCAAGTGTGTCCGACGCCGCCAGAATATTGTCAGAGCGCAGGATCGGAACCGTTGTCGTTTCCGTTGACCGGAAAACGCCGCTGGGCATTTTGTCAGAGCGCGACATCGTGCGCGAATTGGGGCGGCGCGGTTCGGGCTGTATGACGGATAGTGTCGAGGCCCTGATGACCCGAAAGGTGATCACCTGCGGGCCGGACGACAAGACCGAGGATGTGCTGGCCAAGATGACCGATGGCCGTTTCCGTCATATGCCGGTGGTCAGGGACGGCGCGCTGATCGGGCTGATTTCGCTGGGGGATGTGGTTAAGGCGCAACTGTCCGAGCTGGCGATGGAAAAGGACGCGCTGCAAGGCATGATCATGGGCCACTGATCGGGGCCGGGGGCTGTCAATGGGGCGCGGGAAAGCAGGGGAACGGGAATGCGAATCGGTCTTTATCCCGGCACGTTCGATCCGATAACGCTGGGGCATCTTGACATCATCGGGCGCGCCGCCCGTCTGGTGGACCGGCTGGTGATCGGGGTGGCGATCAACCGGGACAAGGGGCCGATGTTTTCGCTTGATGAGCGCGTCGGCATGATCAAGACGGAATGCCGGGCGGTGGCAGAGAAGACCGGGGCCGAGATCATCGCCCATCCGTTCGAGAATCTGCTGATTGATTGCGCCCGCGATGTCGGCGCGCAACTGATCGTGCGCGGGCTGCGGGCGGTTTCGGATTTTGAATATGAATTTCAGATGGTTGGCATGAACCGGGCGATGGACAGCTCGGTCGAGACCGTGTTTCTGATGGCTGAGGCGCGCCATCAGGCGATTGCCTCTAAGCTGGTCAAG
>JPPB01000291.1 GCA_001483205.1 alpha proteobacterium 3107 | reverse complement strand
TTGAAGCGCTTGGAGCGCCTGCCGGGGGGCAGGCAGGCGCTTGCCCGGCGTTCCGCCGGGCGGAGCATTTGGGGGGTGATACGTCCTTATGCAGAGGTCTTGACAATGGGGGCGCGGCCCCAGGCAGTTCCGCCGGGCGGGATCAGGGCCGGGACTTGGACTCAAAATCCGGGCGTCAGGCAATATGGCTTTGCGGGACCAAATTGATTGCAGAGGTCTTTGTCATGTCGTGATCCGGGACTCCCCCGCCTGACAAAGCCCCCCCCTGAAATGCCGCAGCGCGGCGCATTGACAAGGACATAAAATTCCATTTATCTGCCCCCCGGACTAACAATCTTGCGGTCACCCGTTTCAGGCGATTCAAGGAGGCCCCCACATGCCGCAGACGCAGAAAGACCGCCCCTGGCTGTTCCGAACCTATGCCGGGCACTCCACCGCGCGGGCCTCTAACGCGCTTTACCGCGACAATCTGGAAAAGGGACAGACCGGCCTGTCGGTGGCTTTCGACCTGCCGACCCAGACCGGCTATGACAGCGACCATCCGCTGGCCCGTGGCGAGGTCGGCAAGGTCGGTGTTCCCGTCGCCCATCTGGGGGACATGCGGGCGCTGTTCGACGGCATTCCGCTTGAACGAATGAACACCTCGATGACGATCAACGCCACCGCGCCGTGGCTGTTGGCGCTCTATATCGCGGTGGCAGAGGAACAGGGCGCGGAGATTGCGAACCTGCAAGGCACGGTGCAGAACGACATCATCAAGGAATACCTGTCCCGCGGGGCCTATATCTGCCCGCCCGAACCCAGCCTGCGCATGATCACCGATGTCGCCGCCTATACGCGCACGCACCTGCCGAAATGGAACCCGATGAATGTGTGTTCCTATCACTTGCAGGAGGCTGGCGCGACACCGGAGCAGGAACTGGCCTTTGCGCTGGCCACCGCCACCGCCGCGCTCGACGATTTGCGGCAAAAGGCCCCGAAGGGGCAGTTTCCGGGCATGGTCGGGCGGATGAGCTTTTTCGTCAATGCCGGTATCCGGTTCGTCACCGAGATGTGCAAGATGCGCGCCTTTGTCGAGTTGTGGGACGAGATCACCCGCGAACGCTATGGCATTGAAGACCCGAAACTGCGCCGGTTCCGCTATGGGGTGCAGGTCAATTCGCTGGGGCTGACCGAACAGCAGCCGGAAAACAACGTCTACCGCATCCTGCTGGAAATGCTGGCGGTGACGCTCTCGAAAACCGCCCGCGCCCGTGCGGTGCAGTTGCCCGCCTGGAACGAGGCGCTTGGCCTGCCACGCCCGTGGGATCAGCAATGGTCGCTGCGGATGCAGCAAATCCTGGCCTATGAAACCGACCTTCTGGAGTATGAAGACCTGTTTGACGGCAATGCGGCAGTGGCCGGACGGGTTGAGGCGCTGAAAGCGGGGGCGCGGGCAGAGCTGGCCCAGATTGACGGCATGGGCGGGGCGGTGGCGGCCATCGGATACATGAAGGCGCGGCTTGTCGAGGCGAATGCCGAGCGCATCCGGCGGATCGAGAACGGCGAGACCACCATCGTCGGCGTCAACCGCTGGACGGAGGGCGCGGACAGCCCGCTGACCGCCGATGAAAGCGCTTTCATGGTGGTTGATGAGGCCGCCGAGGCCGATCAGATTGCCCGCCTTGATGCGTGGCGAGGGGCGCGCGACGCCCGTGCCGTCGAGGTCGCGCTTGCCGCGGTGCGCGCCGCCGCGCGAACGGGCGAGAATATCATGCCTGCGTCGATTCGGGCCGCCCGCGCCGGGGCGACCACCGGCGAATGGGGCGATGTGGTGCGCGGGGTGTTCGGCCAGTATCGCGCCCCCACGGGCGTATCAGTGGCCCCCTCTAACCGCACCGAAGGGCTTGACGACATTCGCGCGCGTGTCGATGCGGTCAGTGATCGTCTGGGGCGGCGGCTGAAATTCCTGATCGGCAAGCCGGGGCTTGACGGCCATTCCAACGGGGCTGAGCAGATTGCGGCGCGGGCGCGGGACTGCGGGATGAGCATCACCTATGACGGTATCCGCCTGACGCCGGAGGAAATCGTGGCGGCGGCAAGGGGGGAGGCAGCGCATGTGATCGGGCTTTCGGTGCTGTCCGGGTCTCATATCCCGCTGATCGCCGAGGTGATGGAGCGGTTGCGCGCCGAGGGGCTGGGCCATGTTCCCGTGGTCGCAGGCGGGATCATTCCCGGCGAGGATGCCGCGCGGCTGTGTGCCATGGGCGTGGCCAGGGTTTACACGCCGAAGGATTTCGAGCTGAACCGGATCATGTCTGACATCGTTGAGCTGGCGGACGGGAATGCGGTGGCGGCGGAGTGAAGAGGGCCGCGCGGCCCTGATGCTGTCAAGACCTCTGTATATTGGCGCATCAGCAGCCAACCTGTCCCGCCCGGTCGTAAGACCGGGCAGCGCCTGCCTGCCCCCCGGCAGGCGCTTTGAACGTCTCAATCTTTTGCAGCGTATGGGCTTTATGGAAAAACCATCGCCAATTTGGACTGTCTTGAAAAGCGCCCGCCCAGGCAGGCGGCTGCCCGGCCCGGCCAATATGCAGAGATATTTTGGACTCAAAATCCGGTCGCCACGCCATATCACCGCAAACCACCCGACTACCGCAGCCGTTGCAGGTTTCTGCCGGACCCTGTAGGACACCCCCCTGAACCAGCGCCGGGAGCACACGCCATGACCGCAGCGAAGAAACTCTTCGTCAAAACCTATGGCTGTCAGATGAACGTCTATGATTCCGAGCGCATGGCCGAGGCGTTCGGGGGCCAGGGCTATGCCGCCACCGACACCCCCGAAGACGCTGACATGATCCTGCTCAACACCTGCCACATCCGCGAAAAGGCCGCCGAGAAGGTCTATTCCGAGCTTGGCCGCTACAAGCGCCTGAAGGCCGAAAACCCCGGTCTGCGCATCGGGGTGGCAGGCTGTGTCGCCCAGGCCGAGGGCGAAGAGATCATGCGCCGCCAGCCGATGGTTGATCTGGTGGTGGGGCCGCAGGCCTATCACCGCCTGCCCGATTTGATCGCGCGGGTGAATGCCGGTGAAAAGGCGCTCGACACCGACTTCCCGCCGGAAGACAAGTTCGAGCACCTGAAGGCGCGCCCGAAGGCCCGGCGCGGCCCGGCGGCATTTCTGACCGTGCAGGAAGGGTGTGACAAGTTTTGCGCCTTTTGCGTGGTGCCCTATACGCGCGGGGCCGAGGCCAGTCGCCCGGTTGACCGGCTGCTCAGCGAGGCGCGCGATCTGGTCGGGCGCGGGGTGCGGGAAATCACGCTTTTGGGTCAGAACGTCAACGCCTATCACGGGGCCGGGCCGGATGGCGACTGGTCGCTGGCGCGCCTGATCCGGGCGATGGCCCGCATTGACGGGCTGGAGCGGATCCGCTTTACCACCTCGCACCCCAACGACATGAGCGACGACCTGATTGCCGCCCATGGGGATTGTGCGAAACTGATGCCCTATCTGCATCTGCCGGTGCAGTCCGGTTCCGACCGGATTCTCAAACGCATGAACCGGGGGCATACGGCGGATGCCTATCTGCGGCTGATTGAGCGCATCCGCGCCGCCCGGCCCGATATTCTGCTGTCGGGGGATTTTATTGTCGGCTTTCCCGAAGAGACCGAAGAGGATTTTCAGGCGACAATGGACCTGATTGCCGAGGTCCGCTATGGGCAGGCGTTTTCGTTCCGGTATTCCGCGCGGCCCGGCACCCCTGCGGCCGAACGCGCGATGGTGGATGAGGCCGAGGCGGCGGACCGGTTGCAGCGGTTGCAGGCGCTGATCACCCGGCAGCAGCGCGATATTCAGGGGCAGATGGTGGGGCGTGATGTCTCGGTGATGTTCGAGAAACCGGGCCGCCTGCCCGGTCAGATGGCGGGCAAATCCGAATACCTTCATGCGGTGCATGTTGCCGCTGCCGGGATCGGGCCGGGCGACATCCGCAGGGTGCGGATTGTTGAAAGCGGGGCCAATTCGCTGACCGGGCGGCTGGCGGGATAGAGCGGGGGTGCCCCCCTTGCGGGCCGGACGCGGCCTGCCGGGATGTTCGCGCATCAAGACCTCTGCATATTGGTGCATCGGCGACCAACTTGTCCCGCCCGGCTCAGCCAATATGCACAAACCACTCCTGACACCTTCCGTCCCCATGTTCAGCATCTGTTCCGACTTTCCGGGTTGGAGTCCCCCCCCGCATCCCCTATCTGTTAACGGACACACCACGGGGCGCGACCATGACGGACCTGAAAAAGATCGAAGTGCGCGGCGCGCGCGAACACAACCTGAAATCCGTCGATGTGGACATCCCCCGCGACGAGCTGGTGGTGATCACCGGGCTGTCCGGCTCCGGCAAGTCCTCGCTGGCATTCGACACCATCTATGCCGAAGGCCAGCGCCGCTATGTCGAAAGCCTGTCGGCCTATGCGCGGCAATTCCTCGACATGATGGAAAAGCCCGATGTGGACCACATTGCCGGGCTGTCCCCGGCGATTTCCATCGAGCAGAAGACGACCTCGAAAAACCCCCGCTCCACGGTCGGGACCGTCACCGAAATATACGACTATCTGCGGCTGTTGTTCGCCCGCGCCGGAACCCCCTACAGCCCGGCGACCGGCAAACCGATAGAGGCGCAACAGATCCAGGACATGGTGGACCGGGTGATGGGGATGGAAACCGGCACCCGCGCCTATCTGCTGGCCCCGATTGTGCGCGACCGCAAGGGCGAATACCGGAAGGAATTTGCCGACCTGCGCAAGCAGGGCTTTCAGCGGGTAAAGGTGGACGGCGATTTTCACGATCTGGATGATCCGCCGGTGCTCGACAAGAAATTCCGCCATGACATCGACGTGGTGGTGGACCGGCTGGTGATTCGCGACGGGATGGAGACCCGGCTGGCCGATTCCTTCCGCACCGCGCTTGATCTGGCCGACGGCATCGCGGTGCTTGAAACCGCCCCGCGCGAGGGCACGGCGGAACGGATTGTCTTCAGCGAAAACTTTGCCTGTCCGGTGTCGGGCTTCACCATCCCCGAGATTGAGCCACGGCTGTTTTCCTTCAATGCGCCTTTCGGGGCGTGTCCGGGCTGTGACGGGCTGGGGGTGGAGTTGTTTTTTGATGAGCGCCTGGTGGCCCCCGACGGGGCGCTGACGCTCTCTGACGGGGCGCTGGCCCCGTGGCGCAAGGGAAAGTCGCCGTATTTCCTGCAAACGATAGAGGCGCTGGCCCGCCATTACCGGTTTGACCGGAATACGCCGTGGAAAGATTTGTCCCCGGATGTGCAGCGGGTGTTGCTCTATGGTTCGGGCAAAGAGGAAATCCGCTTTCGCTATGATGACGGCGGGCGGGTCTATGAGGTGACGCGGCAGTTCGAGGGCGTCATTCCCAATATGGAACGGCGGTATCGCGAAACCGACAGCAACTGGATTCGCGAGGAGTTTGAGCGCTATCAGAACAACCGCCCCTGCGGGGCCTGCGGCGGCCACCGTTTGCGCGCGGAAGCGCTGGCGGTAAAGATCGCCGGTCTGCATGTGGGCGAGGTGGTGCGGATGTCGATCCGTGAGGCCCTTGCCTGGTGCGAAGGGGTGCCCGCGCATCTGTCTGACCAGAAGAACGAAATCGCCCGCGCCATCCTCAAGGAAATCCGCGAACGGCTGGGGTTTCTGAACAATGTCGGGCTGGAATACCTGACGCTGGCCCGCAGTGCCGGGACGCTCTCCGGTGGCGAAAGTCAGCGCATCAGGCTGGCGAGTCAGATCGGTTCCGGCCTGACCGGGGTGCTTTATGTGCTTGATGAGCCGTCCATCGGCCTGCATCAGCGCGACAACGGGCGGTTGCTGAGCACCCTGCGCAACCTGCGGGACCAGGGCAATACCGTCATCGTCGTCGAGCATGACGAAGAGGCGATTCGCACCGCCGATCATGTGCTGGACATGGGGCCGGGGGCGGGTGTGCATGGCGGGCAGATCGTGGCGCGGGGCGCACCGGCGGACATCGCCGCCGAACCGGCCTCGGTGACCGGGCAATACCTGACCGGGGCGCGCCGGATTGCCGTTCCTGCCGAGCGGCGCAAGGGCAGCGGCAAGGTGGTCGAAGTGCTGAAGGCCACCGGCAACAACCTCAAGGGCATCAATGCCCGGTTTCCCCTGGGGATGTTTCTGTGCGTCACCGGTGTCTCTGGTGGCGGGAAATCGACCCTGACCATCGAAACCCTGTTCAAGACCGCCTCTATGCGGCTGAACGGAGCGCGGCAGACACCGGCCCCGTGCGAGACGATCCGGGGGCTGCCGCATCTGGACAAGGTGATCGACATTGACCAGCGCCCGATCGGACGCACGCCGCGCTCTAACCCGGCGACCTATACCGGTGCCTTCACCCCGATCCGCGACTGGTTCGCAAACCTGCCCGAGGCACGGGCGCGGGGCTATAAGCCCGGTCGTTTCAGTTTTAACGTCCGGGGCGGGCGGTGCGAAGCCTGTCAGGGGGACGGGGTGATCAAGATCGAAATGCACTTCCTGCCCGATGTCTATGTGACCTGCGAGACCTGCAAGGGCGCGCGGTATAACCGCGAGACGCTGGAGGTGACATGGCGGGGCAAGTCGATTGCCGATGTGCTGGATATGACCGTCGAGGACGCGCGGGAGTTCTTCGGGGCGGTGCCGTCGGTCCGCGACAAGATGGATGCGCTGATGCGCGTCGGGCTGGGGTATATCCGGGTAGGCCAGCAGGCGACGACGCTATCGGGCGGCGAGGCGCAGCGGGTCAAATTGTCCAAAGAGCTGTCCAAACGGGCCACGGGCCGGACGCTCTATATTCTTGATGAGCCGACAACGGGGCTGCATTTTGAGGATGTGCGCAAGCTGCTTGAGGTGCTGCATGAGCTTGTGGATCAGGGCAATTCGGTGATTGTGATCGAGCATAATCTGGATGTGATCAAGACCGCCGACTGGATTGTGGACATCGGCCCCGAGGGGGGGGACGGCGGCGGGCAGATCGTGGCCGAGGGCACGCCGGAGCAGATCGCCGAAATGCCCGGCAGCCATACGGGACGGTATCTGAAGGATATTCTGGCGGCGCGGCAAATAGCGGCGGAATAGGGGGGCGGGACGGCGCGGCCTTCGCCTCTTTCCCGGAATGTAAGGGCTTACATTTTCGGTGTAAGCGCTTACATCCATGCAGCAGCACCCTGACAGGATCAGGGCCGAACCTGTGATCAATTTTACGGCGTCACGCTATATTGGCCGGGCCGGGCGGGGCATTTGGGGGACGATACGCCCTTATGCAAAGGCCTTGATCAGACAGCGGCCCGCCCTACCCCACGGGCCGGATCAGCTCTCGCCCGAGGATACGCAGCACCGCTCTCAGATCGGCCCCGCGTTTCAGGACTCGCCCGTCGGCCCCGAGCACCGCATAAACCTGTGCGCCCCCGGCCCGCATCTTTGCCCGTTTCTCGATCCGGTAGACCGGGGTTTCGGCGGTCTGGCGGAACACCGCGAACACGGCGCTGTGCCGCCGGCAGCAAATGCTGTAGTCCCGCCATTCGCCCGCCGCCACCATCCGCCCGTAAAGCGACATGACCTCGCTCAGCTCTCGCCGGTCAAAGCTGACCTGTTCCGGTATCCGGTGGCGAGGCGGGAACGGGGTCACGGACTGGAATGCCATAGCCCGAGATTGACCGGTTCGGGCGACAAAATCAATCCCTCGCCCGGCTTTGCCCGCAGATGAGCGGTAAAATTCCTGCCCGAATACCCGGTTTCGCCCGGTTTCACGCAATTTCAGCGGAAATTTTGCCACCCCCCGCCCGCCGCACCGTTTCTTTCGGTTGAACAGGGGCGGCGTTTCGCCCACTCTGTCACCGAACAAAGCAGCGGAGGACGAAAGATGAGAACGCGCGCCGCAGTCGCACTTGAAGCGGGCAAACCGCTGGAAGTCATGGAGGTCAATCTCGACGGCCCGAAAGAGGGCGAGGTTCTGGTCGAGATCAAGGCAACCGGCATCTGCCACACCGATGAGTTCACCCTGTCCGGCGCAGACCCGGAGGGGCTTTTCCCGGCGATCCTCGGCCATGAGGGCGCGGGGGTCGTGGTTGAGACCGGCGCTGGTGTCAAATCGCTGCAAGCCGGTGATCATGTCATCCCGCTCTACACGCCCGAATGCCGGGAATGCGATTACTGCCTGCACCCCAGAACCAACCTGTGTCAGGCGATCCGCACGACCCAGGGTCAGGGCCTGATGCCGGACGGCACGTCGCGTTTCTCAATGACCGACGGCACGCCGATCCTGCATTACATGGGGTGCTCGACATTCTCGAATTACACCGTGCTGCCTGAAATTGCCCTGGCGAAGGTGCGCAAGGACGCCCCCTTTGACAAGATTTGCTATATCGGGTGCGGCGTCACCACCGGGGTGGGCGCGGTGATCAACACCGCCGGGGTGGAGCAGGGAACGACCTGCATCGTCTTTGGCCTTGGCGGTATCGGGCTGAACGTCATCCAGGGGCTGCGGATGGCGGGCGCGAGCGTGATTGTCGGGGTTGATCTGAACCCGGACAAGGCGGTGATGGCGCGGCAGTTCGGCATGACGCATTTTGTCAATCCGGGCGAGGTTGAGGGCGATCTGGCGGCGCATCTGGTCGAGCTGACCGGTGGCGGTGGCGATTATACGTTCGATGCCACCGGCAATGTCGGCGTGATGCGCGCGGCGCTGGAATCGGCGCATAAGGGATGGGGGGAATCGATCATCATCGGTGTTGCCCCGGCGGGGGCCGAAATCTCGACCCGTCCGTTCCAGCTTGTCACCGGGCGGGTCTGGCGCGGCACGGCGTTCGGCGGCGCGCGCGGGCGCACCGATGTGCCCAGAATGGTTGACTGGTATATGGATGGCAAGATCGAGATCGACCCGATGATCACCCATACGCTGACGCTGGAAGAGATCAACAAGGGGTTCGAGCTGATGCACGCGGGGGAATCGATTCGCTCGGTCGTCGTTTACTGAGGCGCGCCGCCCGTGCCGTGTGCCCGTACGTGTGAAATGCTGCAAATCCGCTCTTGCGCTTTGCCCCCGACAGGTCAATTCTGCCGCCGAACACCCCGCCGGAGACACCCCCATGACCGCACCGATCGAACTTCACTACTGGCCGACGCCGAACGGCTGGAAGGTCAGCATCGCGCTGGAAGAGATGGGCCTGCCCTATGCCCTCAACCTGGTCAATATCGGCGCGGGTGATCAGTTTCGCCCGGCGTTCCTGAAAATCGCCCCCAACAACCGGATGCCCGCAATCGTGGACCCGGACGGCCCCGACGGTGAACCGATTGCGATTTTTGAAAGCGGGGCAATCCTGCAATATCTGGCGCGCAAGACCGGGCGGTTCGGTGGCTCAGACGCGCGAGAGCGGGTTGCGGTCGAACAGTGGCTGATGTGGCAGATGGGGGGCGTCGGCCCGATGGCCGGGCAGGCGCATCACTTTCTGAAATACGCCCCGGCGATGGACCCGCCCAATGATCTGCCCTATGCCAAAGAGCGTTACCGGGCCGAGACCGCCCGTCTCTATGGTGTGCTGGACCGGCAACTGGCGGGGAATGCCTTTGTCGCCGGTGCGTTTTATTCGATTGCGGATATGGCGATCTGGCCGTGGGCGTCGCTCTGGGAAGGGCAGGAGCAGACGCTCGATGACAAGCCGCATATGGCCAGGTGGCTGAAGGTGGTGGGGGACAGACCGGGGGTGCAAAGGGGCCGGGCGCTCGCCGGTGATCTGCGCTCTGATGCGCGGGGCGACCGCAAGGCGCAGGACGTTTTGTTCAGGGGCCGCCGGGCCTGATCTGGCGCGTGTGCCTCTTTTCATGGCCGGAGACCTCTGCGTGATGGCTGAACCGGGCAGCCGCCTGCCTGGGCGGGCGCTTCGCTTCCGCCGGGCCGGGCGCTGCCCTCACCGTTCTTGTGAAGCCCATCACCCATAT
>JPPB01000290.1 GCA_001483205.1 alpha proteobacterium 3107 | reverse complement strand
TGCTGACCTTATCCGCGGATAAGCCCCAACCTTACCCGCGGATAAGGTGCGGCCCTGTTTGCCGGGACAAGACCTTTGCATATGGGCGCGTCAGTGGCCAACCTGTCCCGCCCGGTCGCAAGACCGGGCAGCGCCCGCCCCGCCCCATGGCGGGCGCTTCGCTTCCGCCGGGTCGGGCGCTGCCCTCACGGTTCTTGTGGAACCTCGTCACCCGTATCTCCGCCGGACCCGGAGATCATGCAGAGGTCTTGCCCTTATCCGCGGATAAGCCCCCAACCTTACCCGCGGATAAGGTCCGGTCCTGTTTGCCGGGACAGCGAACAGCCCGAAAACCCGCGCCCGGCCCGCTCGGGCAGGGGGCCGTCGCTGACAGGCGCAATCCCGACTTGATCTGCCTCGCCTGAGCCGCTAAACGGGCGCGGCGCGCCGCATTAGCTCAGCCGGTAGAGCAACCGCTTCGTAAGCGGTGGGTCGGGGGTTCAAGTCCCTCATGCGGCACCATGTTTCCGGCCAACCGCCCGCCCGTCCGCGCGGGTGTTCGGCCTTCATCGGATGGCGCGCTGCCCGCTCTCGCGCCAGACAACAGAGGGAACAAGACGGTGAACCCCAACAAACACCTCAAACCGGCTTTCAGCCTTGTTGCCACCGCATTCTGCCTGTTCGCGGCAACGCTTCCGGCCTTTGCGCACCCCCCGGTTGATGACACCCGGCGCATCGCCGTGGTCTCTGCCTTTCCGCCCGAAATCGCCCTTCTGAAAAGCGACCTTCAGGATGAGGAAACTCACCGGATCAACGGCGTCGCCTTCACCACCGGCGCGCTGGACGGGCGCGAGGTTGTCCTGTTTCTGAGCGGTATAAGCGTCGTCAATGCGGCAATGACGGTGCAGGTCGCGCTTGATCACTTCCGCATCGACAGGATCGTTTTTTCCGGCATCGCGGGCGGGGTTGATCCCGGCCTGAACATCGGCGATGTGGCGATTACCGAACAATGGGGGCAATATCTGGAACTGGTTCTGGCGCGGCAAGGCGGGGACGGGGGCGAGGGCAATGACCGCTGGTCAAAACCGCCGTTCTTTGAATACCCGTTCGCGGGGTTCGGGATGATGTTTCCCCGCTCGGTTGACGTGCTGAGAGAGGGCGCAGAGGCCCCTGAGACCCGTTTTTGGTTTCCGGCAGACCCGGACATGCTGGCCCTCGCCCGCACGGTGGCGGCGGGGATGGCGCTTGAGCGCTGCACGGCGGAAAGCGTCTGCCTCGGCCGGGTGCCGAAGGTTGTGGTCGGCGGCAATGGCGTGTCGGGCAGTGCCTTTGTCGATAACGCCGCGTTCCGGGAATACACGTTTGAAACCTTCGGGGCGCGGGTGCTGGATATGGAAAGCGCCGCTGTTGCCCATGTCGCCTGGTCCAACAGAGTGCCGTTTATCGCCGTGCGCAGCGTGTCTGATCTGGCGGGCGGGGGCGATCACAGCAACGAGCTGCCGGTGTTTTTTCAGCTTGCCGCCGGGAATGCGGCTGCTGTGGTCAGGGCGCTGTTGCGGGCGCTGCCGGAGTAGTTTGGTCAGCCCTCAATGGGGTGGCGTGGCGCGCGCGCCTCTGTCATATGGGCACCGGCCTGCCCATCCCCCAACACTCACGCCCGTGCGGCGGTGCCTTCGATCCCCAACGGCACCGGGATATGCGGCAACATCTCTTTCGGGCAGACCTGCACGAAACGGGTCTTCTCATTGCTCCAGTCCCGCAGGATGGCGGCGGCGCAGCGGCTGCCGGTTTCCTCCAGATGCCGCCCGATCAGCCCCTTAAGCTGCCCCTCCCAGTGACCCACCGTCACCGGGCAGGTCACCAGCGTCTCGGCGTTGATCATCGTCATCGCCCGGCCTTCCGGGTCATACAGATAGGCCATGCCGCCGGTCATACCGGCACCGAAATTGGCCCCGGTCCGCCCCAGGATCACCGCCACCCCGCCGGTCATGTATTCGCACCCGCAGGCCCCGCAGCCCTCGACCACCGCCATTGCCCCGGAATTGCGCACCGCGAACCGCTCGCCCGCGCGCCCGGCGGCAAACAGATACCCGTCCGTCGCCCCGTAAAGCACCGTATTGCCGATGATCGCATTATCAGCGGCCTCAAGCGGCGATGACATCGGCGGGCGCACCACAATCGTCGCCCCCGACAGCCCCTTGCCCACATAGTCATTGGCCTCGCCCGAGACCTCAATCTTCAGCCCCGGCGCGCCGAACGCCCCCAGTGACTGCCCGGCGGAACCGGTCAGCTTCACGGTCAGGTGGTCCGGCTGAAGCCGGTTCTTCATGCCGAAATTCCGCACGATATGGCTCGAGACCCGCGCCCCCACCGTCCGGTGAGTGTTCTGCACCGCATAATGCAGTTGCATCTTCTCGCCGTCATCCAGGAACCGGGCGGCGTCACGGACGATTTCAGCATCCAGCGTATCCGGCACCGGGTTGCGCGCCCGCCCCCGGTCATAGACGATGTTTTCCGCCCCGTCGATGGTGATCAGCAGCGGGTTGAGGTCCAGATCATCCAGATGCGCGGCCCCCCGGCTGACCTGGCTCAGAAGGTCGGCGCGCCCGATCACCTCATCAAGTGACCGCGCCCCGACAGAGGCCAGAACCTCCCGCACCTCGGTCGCATAAAAGGTGATCAGGTTGACAACCTTGTCGGCGGTGCCGGTGAACCGGGCGCGCAGGGCCTCGTCCTGGGTGCAGACCCCCACCGGGCAGGTGTTCGACTGACACTGGCGCACCATGACACAGCCCATGGCAATCAGCGCGGCGGTGCCGATGCCGTATTCCTCGGCCCCCATCATCGCCGCCATGACAATATCGCGGCCCGTGCGCAGGCCGCCATCGGTCCTGAGCGTCACCCGATCCCGCAGGTTGTTCATCGACAGCACCTGATGGGCCTCGGTAAGGCCCATTTCCCACGGCAACCCGGCGTATTTGATGCTGGTGGCCGGGCTGGCCCCGGTGCCGCCATTGTGACCGGAGATCAGGATCACGTCGGCCTTGGCCTTTGCGACGCCCGCGGCAATCGTGCCAACACCGGCCTGCGCCACCAGCTTCACCGTCACCTTGCAGTGCGGGTTGATCTGCTTGAGGTCATAGATAAGCTGCGCCAGATCCTCGATCGAATAGATGTCGTGATGCGGCGGCGGCGAGATCAGCGTCACCCCCGGCGTGGAATGTCGCAGGCGCGCGATCAGGTCGGTCACCTTCAGCCCCGGCAACTGGCCGCCCTCGCCGGGTTTCGCGCCCTGCGCCACCTTGATCTCCAGTTCCTCGCACCGGTTCAGGTATTCGGCGGTGACGCCAAACCGCCCGGATGCCACCTGTTTGATCTTGGCTGACGGGTTGTCACCGTTCGGTTCGGGCGTGAAATGCGCCGGGTCTTCGCCGCCCTCGCCGCTGTCGGATTTCGCCCCGATCCGGTTCATGGCCACATTCAGCACCTTGTGGGCCTCGGGGCTGAGCGCGCCAAGGCTCATCCCCGGCGTCACGAACCGTTTGCGGATAGAGGTGATCGATTCCACCTCTTCCAGCGGCGCAGGCGCGCCCAGGGGTTTCATATCCAGCAGGTCGCGCAGGTGAATCGGCGGAGCCTTGCGCATCGCCGCCGAATACTGCTGCCACAACTGGTAAGAGCCGCGCGCCGCCGCCGTCTGCATCATGTGCATCGTCCGGGCCTCCCAAGCGTGGCTCTCGCCCGACTTGCGCGCCTTGTAAAATCCGCCGACAGGCAGCATCTCTGCCCCCTCATGCCAGCCACGGGCGTGAACTTCCTCTGCCTTTTTCTGAATACCGCTGACGCCGATCCCCGAAATCCGGCTGACGACGCCGGGGAAATATTCGGCGCACATGGCGCGGCTGAGGCCGACGGCCTCGAAATTCATCCCCCCCCGATAGGACGAAACGACGGAAATGCCCATCTTGGCCATGATCTTCAGCAGGCCCTGGTCGATGGCATTGCGATAGCGGCCCACGGCCTCGGTCAGGGTGCCCCCCAGCAGCCCGCGGTCGATCCGGTCGGCAAGGCTGTCCTCGGCCAGATAGGCATTCACCACCGTTGCGCCCGCGCCGATCAGCACCGCGAAATAATGGGGGTCAATACATTCGGCACTGCGCACATTCAGCGACGTGAAGGTTCTGAGGCCTTTCCGTGTCAGCCAGCCATGCACCGCGCTGGTGGCCAAAATCATCGGTATTGCCACCCGATCCGCGCTCTGGTCCATATCGCTCAGCACCAGATGCACCGCGCCGGAGCGCACGGCATCCTCGGCCTCTGCCCGGATGCGCGCCAGCGCCGCCGACAACGCCCCGGCCCCGGTGCCCGCCGGAAACACACAGTCAATCACCGCCACCTGATCCCCGAAATGGCCCAGCAGGGTCTCGAACTGGGCATTGCCGACAAACGGGCTTTCCAGCACGATGATCTCGGTTTGGCTGCTGTCCTCATCCAGCACGTTCTTGAGATTGCCAAAGCGCGTCTTCAGGCTCATCACCCGGTATTCGCGCAGGCTGTCAATCGGCGGGTTTGTCACCTGGCTGAAATTCTGCCGAAAGAAATGCGACAGGGGGCGATAGCGGTTCGACAGCACCGCCGGGGGGGTGTCATCGCCCATTGACGCGATGGTTTCCTTGCCGTCCTCGCCCATCGGGGCCAAAATCTGCTCAAGCTCCTCGACCGTATAGCCCGCGGCAATCTGACGGCGGCGCAGGGCCTCGCCCTCGAAAACGGCCCTTTCGGTCGTCGCCGCCAGGTCTGCATCGAGCTCTCTGATCCGCGCCACCCAGTCGCCAAAGGGCAGGGCACGGGCCAGTTTATCCTTGATTTCGGTGTCGCGGTATATCCGGCCCTTGCGCATATCCACGGCGATCATCTGGCCCGGCCCCAGCGCGCCTTTTTCGGTGATCCCGGCCTCATCGGTGGTGACCATTCCGGCCTCTGACCCGGCAATCAGCAGCCCGTCGCCGGTCACCACATAGCGCAGCGGGCGCAGGCCGTTGCGGTCAAGCCCGGCACAGACCCAGCGGCCATCGGTCATCGCCAGCGCCGCCGGGCCGTCCCACGGCTCCATCACCGAGTTGCAATAGGAATACATGTCGCGCCACGCCTTTGGCAGCTCCACCGCCTGCTGCGACCACGATTCCGGCACCAGCATGGTTTTCGCCATCGGTGCAGAGCGGCCCGCGCGCACCATGACCTCGAACACCGCATCAAGCGCCGCCGAATCCGAAGACCCCCCCGGCACAATCGGCTTTATATCCTCTGCCAGATCGCCAAAGGACGCCGACGCCATGCGAATCTCATGGCTTTTCATCCAGTGCAGGTTGCCCTTGAGCGTGTTGATCTCGCCGTTATGGGCCAGCATCCGGAACGGCTGTGCCAGCCACCATTGCGGGAAGGTGTTGGTGGAATAGCGCTGATGATAGATGGTGAAGGCAGAGCGAAAGCGCTCATCCATCAGGTCGGGATAAAAGGCCGCCACCTGTTCGGCCAGCATCATGCCCTTATAGATGATCGACCGGCAGGACAGCGAGGCGATATAAAACCCGGTGATCTGTGCCGCCACCGCAGCTTTTTCGATCCGGCGGCGGATGACGTAAAGCTCGCGCTCAAAGGTTTCCTCGTCCACCCCCCGCGCGTTCGAGATCAGAATCTGCTCAATCTCGGGCCGGGTGGCATTGGCCTTCTCGCCCAGACAGGTGATGTCCACCGGCACATGCCGCCAGCCATAGATGGTATGGCCCATGCGCAGAATTTCGGTCTCGCAGATGGTGCGGCATGTTTCCTGTGCGCCGAAATCGGTGCGCGGCAGAAACACCTGACCCACCGCCATCAACTGGTCATAATGGGGTTCATGCCCGGTGCGTTTGATCTGGTCATAGAAAAAGCTCGCCGGGATTTGCAGGTGGATGCCCGCGCCGTCGCCGGTCTTGCCGTCCGCATCGACCGCGCCCCGGTGCCAGACGGCCTTCAGCGCCTCAATGCCCGCCTCGACCACCCGGCGCGAGGGCTTGCCGTCAACCGACACCACCAGCCCCACCCCGCAAGAGGCGCGCTCGTCCTCGGGCGCATAGAGGGAATGCTCTGCCATGCGGGTGCGCCGGGCTGTTTCCCGCGCTGCCCAGTCCTGATCATATCCGGTCATGCCGCGTTCCTTTCGTCGTCTTGCCTGGCTGGGGTCGGGAGCCATACCGGGGGCCACGCCTATTCCGCTATTCCGCCGCCGTTTTCGCCGCCTGTTCCGCCGCCGCCCGCGCATCCGCATCAAGCGCGCTCAGAATGCTGTCCGCCGCCTCGCGCCCGTCGCGGATCGCCCAGACCACCAGGCTCGCCCCGCGCACGATGTCCCCGGCGGCATAGACCCCCGGCAGATTGGTGGCATGGGTGCGGAAATCGGCCCGGATCGTGCCCCAGCGGGTGACCTCAAGCGCCGCCTCGCCCCACAGCACCGGCAGGTTCTCAGGGTCAAACCCCAGCGCCTTGATGACCATATCGGCCTCTTCCGTGTAATCCGCGCCCTCAATCGGCTCCGGCGTCCGGCGACCGGTGGCATCCGGCGCACCAAGGCGCATCCTGCGGACCAACACGCCGGTCACCGGATCCCCCGCAAAGCCCCGCGGGGCGGTTTGCCAGACAAACTCAACGCCCTCTTCCTCGGCGTGCATCACTTCGCGCATTGAGCCGGGCATGTTCTCCCGATCCCGGCGATAGAGGCATTTGACAGAGGCCGCCCCCTGCCGGACCGCAGTGCGCACACAATCCATCGCCGTGTCCCCGCCGCCGATCACCACGACGCGCTTGCCGTGGGCGTTGAGCGCTCCGCTGTCGAACTCCGGCACCCGGTCGCCGAAACTCTTGCGGTTAGAGGCGGTCAGATAGTCGATGGCCCGCACAATCCCCCGCGCCCCGCTGCCCGGTGCCTGCAAGTCCCGCGTTTCATAGACCCCGGTCGCGATCAGCACCGCATTATGCGCCGCCCGCAGCACGGTGAAGTCAATATCCGCGCCGACCTTGGTGTTGAGGGCAAAGCTGACACCTGCGGCCCGAAGCTGTTCGATCCGGCGCATGACCACGGGTTTTTCCAGCTTGAAGCCGGGAATGCCGTAGGTCAGCAACCCGCCTGCCCGGTCGTAACGGTCATAGACGGTGACCTGCACGCCCGCGCGCCGCAACCGCTCTGCCGCCGCCAGCCCGCCCGGCCCCGCACCGATAATGCCGACGCTTTCGGGGCGTTCGGTCAGGGGAGTGGCGGGCCTCACCCACCCCTCGCGCCAGGCGGTTTCGGTCAGGTATTTTTCGACCGCGCCGATGGTGACCGTGCCATGCCCCGATTGCTCGATCACGCAGTTGCCTTCGCACAGGCGGTCCTGCGGGCAGATGCGGCCACAGATTTCCGGGAAGGCATTGGTGGCCTGGCTGAGCTCGTAAGCCTCTTTCAGGCGGCCCTCGGCGGTCAGGCGCAACCAGTCGGGGATATTGTTGTGCAGCGGGCAATGGGTCTGGCAATAGGGCACCCCGCACTGGCTGCACCGGCTGGCCTGTTCCCCGGCCTTCGCGTCGGCAAATTCCGCATGAATTTCCCGGAAATCGTCGCGGCGCGCCACGGCTTCGCGTTTTCCGGGCATGTCGCGCCCGATCGAGACGAATTTCAGCATCGGTTGCCCGGCCATCCGGCTCTCCCCTCAAGCGGCATCAGAACAGGGCACCCCGTATACCCCATTTCGGACGGGATAAAAAGTCATAACAGGTGACATATTTTTGAGGGGGCACGCCGGAAAAGGCCCGAATCCGGCGATCTGTCGGGGGTTTTCCGGGATGGCGCACGATTTTATGTCATAAGTGCTGTCATAAATGCGGCCTTTCCATTCGGCCCGGCCCGGCTAGGGTGCGAAAAACGAATCGAGGAAAACGGTCATGCCGCTGTTTCACCTGTTTCTGGTCGCCGTCATTCAGGGGGTGACGGAGTTTTTGCCGGTCTCTTCTTCCGGCCACCTGATCCTGTTGCCCGCCCTGACGGGGATGCAGGATCAGGGCCAGGTGATCGATGTGGCCGTGCATGTCGGCACCCTTTGCGCGGTCATGCTCTATTTCCGCCGGGATGTCGCGCTTGCCCTGTCCGGGGTGCCGCGCCTCTTGCGCGGACGGGCAGATGATCCGGGCGCGCGACTGGCCGGGTTGCTGGCCCTTGCCACCCTTCCGGTGGTCGTCGTCGGGCTGATGGTGAAACTGGCGGGGCTTGACGATGCGCTGCGCTCGGTCGAGGTGGTGGGCTGGGCGACGCTGATTTTCGGCATCCTGCTGTATTGGGCGGATCAGACCGGCGGGGCGGAAAAGACACATGAGGACTGGCGGTTTCGCCATGCGCTGATCATGGGGCTTTGGCAGGTGATTGCGCTGATACCGGGGGCGTCGCGGGCGGGCGTCACCATCACCGGGGCGCGGTTTCTGGGCTACGGGCGACAGGATGCCGCCCGGTTGGCGATGCTGATGTCGATCCCGGCGATCCTTGCCTCGGGCGCTTTGCTGGGGGCAGAGGTGATTGCCACCGCCGACAGGGTGGCGGCGCGGGATGGCCTGATTGCCGCCGGTTTCGCGTTTCTGGCGGCGCTGGCGGCGCTTTCACTGATGATGCGGCTTTTGCGCGGCGTTGGCTTCACCCCTTATGTGCTCTACCGCATCGCGCTGGGGGTGGCCCTGCTGTGGGTTGCCTATCGCTAAGGCTTGCGGGCGGCCCTTGTCGGCGCGGTGATGTCTTCATACTGCCCGCGCGGGCGATAGCGCCACAGATATTCCGGCATAACCGCCCCCATCGCCGCCGGAACAATCCCCAGATCGGCAAAGCCTTTCGCCCCGTCCGGGACCACATTGTCATGGCGCAGGCTGCGCAACTGGTCACGGGTCAGAACGCCGTTCGGGATCAGGCCGAGCGTTACCGCGTCAACGGCGTCAAAGGCGGTGGCAATCACATTCCCGGCCACAAAGGGCAGCGGCAGCAGGATTCTCCGCCGGTTGATCACCCCCAGCATCCGCCGGATACACTGGCGCAGGGTCAGCGCCTCCGGCCCGCCGAGCTCATAGACGCCGGGGGCGGCCTCTCCCGTCACCGCCATCACCGCGGCGCGGGCCACGTCCTCCACATGCACCGGCTGAAACATCGTGCCGTCCCCGACCAGCGGCAGGAACGGCCCCATCCGCGCCATCGAGGCAAAGCGGTTGAAAAACCCGTCCTCTGCCCCGAAGATCACCGAGGGCCGCAGGATCACCGCTCCGGCGAAATGCCGCAGGATGGCCTCTTCGCCCAGGGCCTTCGATTGCGCATAGAGGCTGTCGCTGTCCCGGTCCGCCCCGATTGCAGAGATATGGGCCAGCCGGGTGATGCCTTCCTCTGCCGCGATCCGGGCGATCCGTTCCGCCCCCAGATGCTGGACCGCCGCGAAATTGTTGCGCCCCGCCCGATCGAACGTGCCGACACAGTTGACCGCCGCATCCGCCCCGCGCAGGGCCGCGCGCACCAGGGCGTCATCGCGGATATTGCAAAACACCGGTTCGACCTGCCCGACCACGCCCGAGGGCCGCACATGCAGCGCCTCGTTCGGACGCCGGACGGCAACCCGCACCCGCCAGCCCTCTTTGGCCAGACGCTGCGCGATGTAACGCCCGACAAAGCCGGAGCCGCCGAAAATGGTCGCGATTCTGGACATGTCGGTCTCCGTTTCGGTCTGTGTTGGCGGTGTGGGGGCGAAAATAGCGCCGGTCCGCGCCGCAGGCAAGGCGCAACCGGGCAGGGCAGGGGAAAAGCCGCTTGACGGCATTCGCCCCGCCCGCTACATCGCCGCCCACGGCCCCGGCCCAGGTGGCGGAATTGGTAGACGCGCTAGCTTCAGGTGCTAGTGTCCGTATGGACGTGGAGGTTCGAGTCCTCTCCTGGGCACCATTTCCTGCGGGTGTGGATGCGCGCCGTAAATTGATCACAGGTTCCAACCCTGATCCTGTCAGGGCGCTGCTGCATGAATGTAAGCGCTTTCACCGAAAATGTAAGCCCTTACATTCCGGGA
>JPPB01000289.1 GCA_001483205.1 alpha proteobacterium 3107 | reverse complement strand
TTTCAGGGCCGAACGGGCGGAGCCCTATGGCGGGCGCTGCCCGGCGTTCCGCCGGGCGGGACGGGTTGGATGCCGACGCGCCAATAGGTCGGAGGCCTTGCTACCCTTATCCGCGGATAAGCTGCGGCGGCCCCCGTGCCGGAACAGAGGCACGTCCCGTCCGAAGGGCAGCGCGCGCCCCCCGTATCAGGCCGGGCAAGGCCAGGTGCTGGTCAGGCCTCGCCCATCAGTTGCGCCTTCGCGACGCCCAGCATCTCGGCCAACTTGCTGCGAATCTCCTGCTCGCTCGCCCGGTCGCCAAGGTCTCCGACAAGTTTGCGCACCACATCCTCGTGCCCGGCTTCCTCGAAATCGGACTTTATCACCTCGATGGCATAGGCGTCCGCTTCATCGCCGGTCTTGCCCAGCAGGCCCGCCGCCCAAAGCCCCAACAGCTTGTTGCGCCGCGCCTCGGCCTTGAACTGCATTTCCTGATCATGGGCGAACTTGTCTTCAAACGCGGCTTCGCGCTCATCGAAAGTGGTCATCTGTGATCCCCTCAGCAGGCAAAGAGTCGGTGGTCCGCCCCGTTATGGTGTCTTCGCGGCGCGCCTGCAAGGGCCAGCACGTTCTTGCGGCCCCCCTGCCCATGGCGTATAGGGCGCGTGGGTGGCGGGGACTCGCCCTGCCTGCGAACAGAGGCTCCTATGGCGCGGCGCAAGAAACTCTATGAAGGCAAAGCAAAGATTCTCTATGAAGGCCCGGAACCCGGAACCCTCGTTCAGTATTTCAAGGATGACGCAACCGCCTTCAACGCCGCCAAGTCGAGCATCGTTGACGGCAAGGGGGTGCTGAACAACCGCCTGTCAGAGTTTTTTATGACCGGCCTTGGCAATATTGGCGTGCCCACCCATTTCCTGAAACGCCTGAACATGCGCGAACAGTTGATCCGCGCCGCCGACATTCTGCCGCTCGAGATCATCGTGCGCAATTTTGCCGCCGGTTCGATGGCGAAACGGCTGGGGCTGGAGGAAGGCACGGCGCTGCCCCGTCCGATTGTCGAGTTCTGCTATAAGGACGACAAGCTGGGCGACCCGATGGTGCCGGAGGAATACATCATCGCCTTTGGCTGGGCGTCGCAGCAGGACATCGAGGATATGGTTGCGCTGGCCGTGCGGGTGAATGACTATCTGTTCGGTGTCATGTATGGGGCCGGGATCAGACTCGTCGATTTCAAGATCGAGGTCGGGCGGATATGGGACGGGGACTATATGCGGCTGGTGGTGGCGGATGAGATCAGCCCCGACAGTTGCCGCCTGTGGGACATCGAAACCGGCCGGAAGCTCGACAAAGACGTGTTCCGGCGCGACCTCGGCAGCCTGTCGGATGCGTATTCAGAGGTCGCCCGCAGGTTGGGCGTCATGCCGTCGAGTGTCACCCACGCCACACGCCCGACAATCGTCAACTAAGGGGGCGGCAGGCCGATGAAAGCGCGGGTTCATGTCATGCTCAAAGAGGGGGTTCTGGACCCGCAGGGCGAGGCCGTGCGCCATGCGCTGGGGGCGCTTGGGTTCGGGGGCGTCAGCGCCGTGCGTCAGGGCAAGGTGATCGAGATTGACCTTGACGAAACCGACAGGGCCAAGGCCGAGGCGACAGTGACCGAAATGTGCGAGAAGCTGCTCGCCAACACGGTGACAGAGCGCTATTCGGTCACGCTCGACTGACGCCAAAGGGGGGGGGTGGGATGAAGGCCGCCGTCGTCGTCTTTCCCGGCTCGAACTGTGACCGCGACCTTGCCGTTGCGCTCAGGGCGGCGGGGGCCGATGTGCGGATGGTCTGGCACAAGGAAACCGCCCTGCCGCCGGGGCTGGATTTCGTCGGCCTGCCCGGCGGCTTTTCCTTCGGCGATTACCTGCGGTGTGGTGCGATTGCGGCGCATTCCCCGGTCTGCCGGGCGGTGGTCGGTTTTGCCCGGCGCGGCGGTTATGTTCTGGGCATCTGCAACGGGTTTCAGATTTTGACCGAGACCGGCCTTCTGCCCGGTGCCCTGTTGCGCAATGCGGGCCTGAAATACATTTGCAGGACTGTGGGGCTGACGGTCGGGACGGCGAACAGCACCTTTACCCAAGGCTATGAGCAGAACAGGCATATCGCGCTTCCGATTGCCCATCACGACGGCAACTATACCGCGGATGCCGAAACCATTGCCCGGCTGGAGGCCGAGGACCGCATCGCCTTTCACTATGTCGAAAACCCTAATGGCTCTGCCGCAGGGATTGCCGGTATCCTGTCCGCCAACCGCCGGGTGCTGGGCATGATGCCGCACCCGGAGCGCGCCGTTGACCCCGCCCACGGGGGCACCGACGGCAGGGCGTTGTTCGGGGCTGTGGCCGGAAGCCTCGCTGTCGCCTGACGGGCAGAGGTGGCCAGCAGGGGCTTGAGCCGAACCCGGCCAGGCCATACACTCTGACAATGCTGTTTTCCGCCCCCGTTGAAAAGACAAGGCCCGGTCATCTGTCCTGGTGGCTGCGGGGTGGTGCCATCCTGTTGGCGGCACTCGCAATCGGCGTCGTCTGGATGACCAACGTCCTGCTGACGGAGCGTTTCACCGAATCCACCCGCAATCGCTCGGAAGTCAGGCTTGCGCTTTACTCCGGCAACCTGCTGAGCGAACTGCGCCGCGCCTCTATCGTGCCACAGCTTCTGTCCCGCGACCCCGAACTGATCTCGGCGCTTGACACGAACGATTTTTCCCGCACCACGCAAAGGCTTTTTCCCATCATCGGGGAAATTGGCGCAGAGGCGCTGATGCTGCTTGACCGGGACGGGCGCGCCGTGGCCTCGACCATCCGGGAGCAAATCGGATCAACCCACCGCCCGGAACCGTATTTCATTGACGCCATCCGGTCGGCAGAAACGATTTTCACCGCTCTGAGGGGCGAGGGCGGCGCGGTCGATTTCTACTATTCCCGCAGGCTGGTTTCGGCAGGCCGCAGCGTGGGCGTCATCGTTGCCAAGGTGGACCTGCGGCAATTCGAGACCGCATGGGCCGGAATTTCCGATGCGGTGATCGTGACCGACAGCGAGGGCCTGATCATTCTGGCCACCGAACCCCGCTGGCGCGGCCTGACAGAACAGAAGGCGCTTGAGGTGCGGTCTGCGCCATCGGCCATTCTGCGCGCCCTTCAGGCGACGGCGGACTGGCGCGCCCTGCCGCCGGACGCCTACCTGGGGGGCGAAGCGGTGATGCGGTCAGAGGCGCGCATTCCGTTCCGGGGCTGGCGCATGACCTCTTACACCACCTATCAGTCGGTGCGCAGCCGGGTGAACGGGGTGATTGCGTTCGAGATCATGGGCTTTGCGATCCTGCTGGCGATGGCCTTTTACCTGTATTCGCGGCGCGCGCTGGTGCGGTCGCAGTTCTTTCAGCAGGAATCGGCGGAACTGCGCGCCCTGAATGCGCGCCTGCAACGGGAAATTGCCGAACGCCAAAAGGCCGAAAAGAATCTGGAAGTGGCAGAGCAGACCCTGGCGCAATCGTCGAAACTGGCCGCGCTGGGGGAAATGTCGGCGGCGGTCAGCCATGAACTGAACCAGCCGCTTGCGGCGATGAAGACCTATCTTGCCGGGGCACGGCTGTTGCTGAAGCGCCGCCGCCCGGAAGAGGCCCTGTCCTCGTTCCGGCGCATCGACGACCTGATCGAGCGTATGGGGGCGATCACCCGGCAACTGAAAAGCTATGCCCGCAAGGGGGGCGACACCTTTGAGCCGGTGGACGCCCGCCACGCCGTTTCCGCGGCCTTGTCGATGATGGAGCCGCAACTGAAGCGGCGGAATATCAGTATCGACGCCTCGGTGCCGCGCACGCCGGTCATGGTGATGGCGGACAGTCTGCGGCTGGAACAGGTGATCATCAACCTGTTGCGGAACGCGCTTGATGCCACCAAAGAGACGGAAGACCCTGCCATCAGTATTCTTTTGTCCGCTGGCGAAACCGCCACCTTTGTTGTGCGCGACAACGGCGAAGGGGTCGAGAATCTGGACAACCTGTTCGAGCCGTTCTACACCACCAAACGTCCCGGTGACGGGGTTGGGCTGGGGCTTGCCATTTCCTCGGGCATCATCACCGATCTGGGCGGGCGGCTGACGGCCAGAAACGGCGCGGCAGGCGGTGCGGTGTTTGAAATCCGGCTTCCGCTCGCGACCGTCGCGGGCGAAAACAGCCTATCAGCCGAATGAGATTCCGATGACCCGGACCATGAAGATCGCAATCATCGACGATGAACGGGACATGCGCCAGTCGATCAGCCAGTGGCTTTCGCTGTCGGGGTTTGAAACCGAGACATTCGCAGAGGCCGGGGAAGCGCTGAATGCGCTCAGCCCCGATTACCCCGGTATCGTGATCACCGACATACGGATGCCGGGCATGGACGGAATGCAGTTTCTGAGGCGGCTGATGAGTATCGACAGTGGCCTGCCGGTCATAATGATCACCGGACATGGGGATGTGGCGATGGCGGTGGAGGCAATGCAGACCGGCGCGTTCGATTTCCTTGAAAAGCCGTTTGATCCCGACAAGATGACCGAACTTGTGGCAAGGGCGGCGCACAGGCGGCGGCTGACACTCGACAGCCGGGCGCTGCGCCGGGACTTGTCGGGCAGTGCCTCGATCATGGAGCGGCTGATCGGCGCGTCCCCTGAGATAAAGCGCCTGCGCGAGGATATTCTCGATATAGGGCAGGCGGACGGCCATGTGCTGATAGAGGGCGAGACCGGCACCGGCAAATCCCTTGTGTCCCATGCCCTGCACGCGGTCGGGCCGCGCGCCGGGCGGGCGTTTGCGCTGTTGTCCTGCACGGCCCATGAAGAAGACGCCCTATTGCGGGCATTGTTCGGCCCCCGTCGCCGGGGGCGGAGCGTTCCCGTGGCCGAAAAGGCGCGGGGCGGAACTCTGGTGCTGGAAGACATTGAAACCTTGGGCATGGCGGCTCAGGCGCGGCTGCTGAACTATATCGATGCTCAAGGCGCAGTGGTGCCTGCCGAGACCCGGATCATCGCTGTCTCGAACCTTCAGGAGCCGGGCCGGAGACTGAAGGACATGCTGCGCCCGGACCTCTATTACCGGCTGTCAGCGATGCGGATCACGATCCCGCCCCTGCGCAACCGGGGGGAGGACATCCTGATGCTGTTTGCGCGGATGGCGGCCCGGTTTGCAGAGGAATACGGATGCGAGGCCCCGGCGATGAGCGCAGAAGAGGCCGCCCGGATGATGCGCGCGCCCTGGCCCGGCAATGTCCGCCAGTTGATGCACGTTGCCGAACAGGCGGTTCTGCAAAAACGCCGGGGCGCGGGGACCATCTCGAGCCTGTTGATCGGCGACAGGGACGATACCGCGGGCGTCGTGGCGACCGGGGGCGGGGGCAAACCGCTGAAGGCCCATGTGGAGGCGTTCGAGCGAATGCTGATCGACAGCACGATGCAGCGGCACAGGGGATCAATCGCAAGGGTGATGGAAGAGCTGCGCCTGCCGCGCCGGACACTGAACGAAAAAATGGCGAAATACGGCCTGCACCGGGCGGATTATTTGTGAATGCCCTCTGCATGGTGGCTCAGCCAGACGGGATCAGGGCCAAAGCCGGAGCCACCGCAGGCAGGTGCGCCCTTGCGCGGGCGGTCTGCGGGCGTTAAGCAGAGGGGTGGCGGGTGCTGCCCTTCCCGTGAAGCGGTCCCATTCCGGTGGCCACAAGCAATTCCGAGGGAGCTGGCTCTGATCAGACCCTGGTCCGATTACCCCGGTGCCCACCTGTTCACACAGGCCTCGGGAGTGAGATGACCTCTACGGTTGTGCGCGGGCCCGCCACACTCTGCCCACATTGCCGCGCCCGGCCATCAGGCAGTCCCGTCATGCGGCTCATTGCAGGGTGAGTGCAGCGATCATGGCGCCTGTCGCGGCCACGATCAGACCGATCATCCAACGCAACTGATTGGCCTGGCCCGTGGCGATCAGTGTGAAACGACAGGAATAATGCTCAATCGGGACTATGCTGGATGAGGCGGGATGAAGAATGCCGAAACGCCGTGATTTCAGGGGTTTTCGGGCCTTCCCGCCACGTCAGCGCGGATAGAGTGCGAAACCGGCCTGCGACGGGATAAATGCTCAATCCGGGCGGTTGCAGGGGCGTTGAAGCGCCGGAAAACGGCTTTTGCAGGGGTGTTGCAGGGGGCTGGAACGGCGGGGAAACCGTGCTGATTTTCCCGGGTGTTTCGGGCCTTGGATTTCAGGCGGATTCTGCGGTGCGCTCGGCGTCCCCCGGCACGGGCTTTCCGGCGTTCTGTGGCGGTGTCATGCCGACGGAAACAATTTCAGGTCAGCGAATTTCAGTCTGTCAGCCATTCGACCAGTTCCGCGATCAGCCTCTCCATACGATCCTCGCCGAAGCGGATCAGGTTGACAAGGCTGCCTCCGGCGAGGCTGTGAGCATAGTCCACAAACCCCTTGCGGGCAAGGGCGCTGGCGGTGGCGTGGGAGATGAGGCGGCCCATTGCCACTTCATCAAAGCCCTGATCTCTGACGATGGCGACGATACGGGCTTCGGCCTCGTCCCACAGTGGCCTTGCCTTCTGCCTGAGATAGGTTTGCGGGGACTGGCCGGGGCCGGGTTTCGGCAGGCTTGCGCGATAGAGCGACCCGTCATGGCCGACAGCGACGACGCGGACAAGGCCGGGGAGAGCTTCAAGGGTTCGACAAGAGAACGCTCCCGCATGGTCGAGGAGATATATGACTATGCTGCTCCACGCATCAATGCGGCGATGAGCGCTGATACGAGAATGCTTCTGGATCAACTGCACAACATCCTGCGCGATGCGATCATTGAAACTGGCGGGCAGGTTTTTTCCGCATCCGCCAAACAAACCGCATAACCCCTGAAAGGGATGGATTATGGGAAGGCTACAGACTCCTCTTCACCCGGTTCGCTACGGTCAGACCCGGCACGAGGCATACCAATGGCTCGGCGCGGATGGCGTGAAGGTCGGCGCGCAATGCCTCATCAGCGGGGATGCGGATGCGGCGGTCCTCGAAGGCCTCGCGCAGCCGGGTGGCAACATCAAGGCGTTTGGGTGCGCTCATCTGCACCCCCTCGACGGTCATGGTGCCGTGGTCGTCCTGCAACTGTTCCGTCACCGCCTCGCCCATGCCGGTCTGGTCGACCAGAATGCGCAAGGCCGGTGGCGGGCGGCGAGACAGCGCACCTCGGCCCGCTGTTCAGAGAAGGGCGTATCGCGGAGCGTCACCATCTCGCGCAGCCACAGCGCGTCGCCGGTGTCCTCCAGCACCGCCGCTACCCAGAGGTCGCGCCGCCGGGCAACATCGATGCCGATATAGGTCGCGCCACCACCTGCGCGTCCGGGATCGCCCCTTGGAACGGAAGGCGCGCGGCGCGGCGGTCATCGACAGGATTTGCCGCCCTGATCCCATCAGGATGCGAAACGCCTGCACATCGCGGCCCGCGTCGCGGATCAGCACCTCGCCCTCATCATGGGCGGCCATGCCGAGATCGGCAGCCCACCCGGCGCAGTCGTCGATGAAACCGCGCGTCATGTCGCGGGCGTAGGACTGATAATAAACGTCGCCCGCGCCCCGCCCGCATCTCGCGAATCTCCCTGGTCTGGCGTTCCATGGCGAGTTGCAGTTCAGAGATGTCCTTGTGCGAGGCCAGCCCGGACACCGCGGCCTCCAGTTTCGTGATCCGCTCCGCGTGACAGTCGAGCCGAGAAAAATCGTTACTCCGGCGACGCCCACGAAGGCCTCCCACGCAGCGATGTCGGCTATTGATGTCTCCCGGTCAGTTCCTTCCCACAGATACGCCGTTTTTGCGCCGGTTTCCAGAGGGCATTCAGGGCCGCACGCGCCGCCCACACTGCCGACGCCCGGTCAGAACGCCTCGGGCCGGGCCTCGCGCGCCATGTGATCCAGAACCGCATTGACGAATTTCGCCGCCCGCCCCTCGGGAAAGAACGCCTTTGCCACATCGACAAATTCGCTGATCACCACCTTGGGCGGTGTCCTCCCCCCGGTCAGCTCTGCCCCCGCCGCACGAAAAAGCGCGCGCAGCGTCGGGTCAATCCGGGCAATCGGCCATTCGGCGGCCAGCGCCCGGTCGGTCATCTGGTCGATCCGGGCCTGAAGCCGCACCGCATCCCCTATCAGCCCCCGGAACAGCCCGACATCCCCTTCGGCCATCTCGAACGCCTCGAAGACCTCGCCGAAACGGTGGTCTTCAAATTCCCGCCGGACCGACTCCATGTCCTGATCAGAAGCCTCCATCTGAAACAGGGCCTGCACCGCGAACAGCCGCGCGGCAGAGCGCATTTGCCTGCGCTGGTCGCGGGAAGGCGCGGGTTTCTCTGCCGGGGCGGTGTCGTCAGAGGTCATGGGTGTGCGGGTCCGTCACCATCATCGTCACCATCGCCATCCCCCGCCACGGCCTCCCACCGGCGGCGAAGCGCAATCAGGTGCAGGGCAGCGGCGGCAGCCCCCCCGCCCTTGTTCAGGCCATCGGGGTCGGCGCGCGCCTCTGCCTGGGCGCGGTTTTCCACCGTCAGAATGCCATTGCCGATGCACAGCCCCCGCAACCCCAACAGTTGCAGCGCGCGGGAACTGTCGTTGCAAACCGTCTCGTAATGGGTTGTTTCCCCCCGGATCACGCAGCCAAGCGCCACATAACCGTCAAAACGCGGCTGATTGGCGGCAAGCGCAATGGCGGTGGGAATCTCCAGCGCGCCGGGCACTTCCGCCACCTCGCATGTGCCACCGGCGGCCCTGATCCCGGCCCTGGCCCCGGCAACCAGATCATCGGCAATCTCCCGGTAATAGGGTGCAACCACGATAAGCAGCCTTGCCGGTCTGTTGAACCGTGGCAGTGGCAGGACGGATTGGCGCTCATGTCCGGCCATCGTCTGGGCCCTCTGTGATCGGCCGGGTGCCAGTGATGGACAGCCCGAAAGCATCCAGCCCCAGATACACGGTGTCCGGCGAATTTGTCAGCAGGATAAGCTCATGCAGCCCCATGGCCGAGAGGATTTGCGCCCCCAGACCGGTCTGCTTGATGGTGCGGGGGCCTTCGCTCTCTTCGATTTCCAGCCTGGCGCGGGGGTCGCGGAACAGGCAGACCGCACCGCGCCCCTCGCGCGCGATGATCCGCATGGAGCAGGCAAGTTCGCCCGGCCCGTCTGAGCCGATGCCCAGAGTGTCCTCCAGCACCGACAGGGCATGGGTTCTGACCAGAACCGGCTCCGGGGTCAGGATGTCGCCCTTGGTCAGCACCACATGCTCCACGCCCTCGGTCTGTTCGGTAAACACCCGCATGGTCCAGTCGCCGCCCCAGGCAGAATGCACGGTTTCGACCCGACTTTCGCGCACCAGGTGATCATGGCGGCTGCGATAGGCGATCAGGTCTGAAATCGCGCCGACCTTCAGCCCGTGGCGGCGGGCGAATGTCAGCAGCTCCGGCAGGCGCGCCATGGTGCCGTCCGGGTTCATTATCTCGCAGATCACGCCCGAGGGGTTCAGCCCGGCAAGGCGGCTGATGTCGATGGCGGCCTCGGTATGACCGGCGCGGATCAGCACCCCGCCGTCGCGCGCCTTGAGCGGAAAGACATGGCCCGGTGTTGCCAGATCCGCCCCGGTGCTGTCTGCGTCAATCACGACCGAAATCGTGTGCGCCCGGTCGGGGGCCGAGATGCCGGTGCCGACCCCTTCGCGGGCCTCGACGGAAACCGTAAACGGCGTTTCATGGCGCGAAGAGTTGCGCGCCGCCATCATCGGCAGGTCCAGAGCCTCCACCCGTTGCCGGGTCAGGGCCAGACAGATCAGGCCGCGCCCGTGGGTGGCCATGAAGTTGATCGCCGCAGGCGTTGCGTATTGCGCCGGGATGACCAGATCGCCCTCATTTTCCCGGTCCTCGTGATCGACGAGGATGAACATCCGCCCGGCGCGCGCCTCGGCGATGATCTCTTCCGTCGATGCAAGGGCCGCCCCGGTATCCGCCAAACCGGTCGTTTTCGTGGTCATCCGGGATACTCCAGCCTGATCGGGCAGCGGGATAGCCGATCCGGCGGGCGATGACCAGAGGAAGTTAAGGGCCGCGCGTGTATCGGGGCGGGTTTGTTCTGTGCGATATGGCCTGAGTATCGGGAACCGATCATGGCGCTGCAATGACATATCTATTGAAAGGCCTCTGCATATTGGCTGGGGCCGGGCAGCCGCCTGCCTGGGCGGGCGCTTTTCCCGATAGTCCACATTGGCAATGGTCTTGCCATAAAGCCCATACGCTCCAACAGGCTGAGACGTTCAAAGCGCCTGCCGGGGGGCAGGCAGGCGCTGCCCG
>JPPB01000288.1 GCA_001483205.1 alpha proteobacterium 3107 | reverse complement strand
CCCGATTCGCGTTCGGCAATGCGGGTCAGTGCCTCAGGCGCAGGTTCCGGCGGTTCAATTCCGGCAGGCCGCTCCCCGCTGTCCAGATCACGCAAATAGCCGATAATCCCCTGCATGACCGCAAACGAATCGTCGAAACCTTCCAGCGCGCAGGAAAAGGTTCCGTAAGATATTGTTAGAATTTTATTGGTTCCGCCCATTACGCTGTTCACTTCTCTCTGCCGCGCGGCTTATTGTCTGCAACTGGTTACGGGTGCTATGAGCACATAACTGGGAAATTTCCGGGCAAGATTGTGTCCAAACCGCAAAAAACGAATCAGGCCCCCCGTGATGACGCCTATTATACATGATTCCCGCCCGATTACTCTGGTTGGTGGTGCGGCATTCGCGGAATCGGCGCTTGACGCGGCACTGGCCATCGGGCCGGGGGTGGTTGCCGCAGACGGGGGCGCGGACGCGGTGCTGCGCCGGGGTCTCGCGCCGCTGGCGGTGATCGGTGACTTTGATTCGATCAGTGATGGCGCGCGGGCGGCGATCCCGGCAGAGCGGCAGCACCACATTCCCGATCAGGACAGCACGGATTTCGGGAAATGCCTTGCCCTGATTGACGCGCCGCTGATCCTGGGGGTGGGGTTTACCGGCGCGCGGCCCGATCACGAACTGGCGGCGCTGAACGCGCTTGTCCGCCACCCCGAGAAGCGTTGCGTTCTGATCGGGGAGGAGATGGTGACATTTCTGGCCCCGCCGCGGATTTCGCTGTCGTTGGGGGCGGGCAGCCTGTTGTCGCTGTTTCCGCTCGGGCCGGTTGAGGGGTGGTCCGGGGGGCTGGAATGGCCGATCAGGGGTATTCCGTTTGCCGCTGACGGGCGGATCGGCACCTCGAACCGGGTGACAGGCCCGGTCACGCTCGGCTTTGACGCGCCGCGAATGCTGGTGCTTGTGCCGCGCGCGGCGCTGGCAGAGGTCTGCGCGCGCCTGGTGTCAGAGCCTTCGGGATGGTCCGGGGGGTGAATATGGAGAGGTCTCCGCAAGCGCCGGGCGGGATCAGAAACGGGGCTTGGACTCAAAATCCGGGCGTCAGGCCATATCATTCGGCCCGGCACGGGGCATCAGGTGTCGTTCTGTCGCGTTTTCCCGGTGAATCCTTCAAACAATCCCTCAAGACGCGCCATGCGCTCACGCAGATCAGCCATGTCTCTGTGCAGATTCCACAGAAAGACGAGGATTGCAACGATCCCGCCAAGCGTGATCATGTCAGGGGTGATGCTCATGCCGGTTGCCTCCCGGTTATGCCTTCAAAATAGAGCCTGCACCCAAACTTGCAAGCCTCTGATTGACACACCGAACCGAGCCGGGCGGACGGTCTGGCCGCCGATACGCCATCACAGAGAGGCCTTGCTCAGCAGTTCGGCACGTTCACCGCCAGCCCGCCGAGCGACGTTTCCTTGTATTTCTCGCTCATATCCTCGCCGGTCTGGCGCATGGTCTCAATCGCACTGTCAAGCGGGACAAAGTGCCTGCCGTCCCCCCGCAACGCCAGCGAAGCGGCGGAAACCGCCTTGATCGCCCCCAGCCCGTTGCGCTCGATGCAAGGCACCTGCACCAGCCCCCTGACCGGATCGCAGGTCATGCCCAGGTGGTGCTCCAGCGCAATCTCCGCCGCGTTCTCGACCTGCTCCGGTGTGCCGCCCATCACCGCGCAGAACCCTGCCGCCGCCATCGCAGAGGCCGACCCGACCTCGGCCTGACACCCGCATTCCGCACCTGAAATCGACGCATTGTGCTTGACCAGCCCGCCAATCGCCGCCGCGGTCAGCAGAAAATCCCCGACCCCGGAAACCGACGCACCGGGAACATGATCAAGCCAATAGCGGATCACCGCCGGAACCACCCCCGCCGCGCCATTAGTGGGGGCGGTCACCACCTGCCCGCCCGCGGCGTTTTCCTCGTTCACCGCCATCGCATAGACACTCATCCAGTCATTGATGGTGTGGGGCGGGTTCAGGTTCATGCCCCGTTCTGCCAGAAGCGCGTCATGGATGCCCTTGGCGCGGCGGCGCACCAACAGGCCGCCGGGCAGAATACCGTCGGTGGCAAGGCCGCGCTCGATACAGGCGTTCATCACCTGCCAGATAACGCCCATGTCGTGGTCAAGCTCTGAATGACTGCGATGGGCCAGTTCGTTGGCGCGTTTCATTTCGGCGATGCTGAGGTTGCTTTTCCGGGCCATCCCGAGCATCTGCGCCGCGCTTTCAAACGGATACGGATATGTGCCGGGCCGGGATGCGGTATGGGTGCCTGCGGTCAGCTCGGCCCCGGTGGCAATGAACCCGCCCCCGATGGAATAATAGGTTTCCTGCGTGATCACATCGCCCTGGGCATCGGTGGCCATCAGGATCATGCCGTTGGCGTGTCCGGGCAACGGGGGGCCGTAGTCGAAAACCAGATCGGTGCCGGGGTCGAATATGAGCGGCGGCAGGCCGTCGGCATTGATCCGTTTCGTCGCCCGGATGTGCGCCAATGCTTCCTCGGCCCTGTCGGCGTCATAGCTGTCAGGCAGGAAACCGGCCAGCCCCAGAATCGTCGCCCGGTCGGTGGCGTGGCCGACGCCGGTAAAGGCGAGCGACCCGTGCAGAGAGGCCCGCAGCCCCGCCGGGCGGAAAGGGCTTTGCCGCAGCAGGTCCAGAAAGCGCGCGGCGGCCACCATCGGCCCCATGGTGTGCGAGGATGACGGGCCGATCCCGATCTTGAACATGTCGAAAACGGACAGGAACATCCGGGGTTTCCTTTATCAGGCTGCCGGGGGCGTCCGGCGGGCAGACTATACCCGACGCCGGTTCGGATGCAATCGGCCTGATGGTGTTGATCTCCGGGGGCGCAATGATAACGTCCGCCAGCACGCAACATGACTGGAAAATCCCCCCGGCATTGCCCATCTTGACATGCGGGGCGGGGCCATGCCCGGCCCCGCCCCCGGACAGCAACCACAGGAGACCCGAATGCGCCGCTATGCCAAGGATCCGGACGCCATCGCGCGCCTGACACCGGAACAGTTTCGCATCACCCAACAGAGCGGAACCGAACGCCCCTTCACCGGCCAATACGACAAATTCACCGGCGCCGGGCTTTATGTCGATATTGTCTCGGGCGAACCGCTCTTTGCCTCGACCGACAAATTCGACAGCGGAAGCGGCTGGCCGAGCTTCACCCGGCCGGTCGAGGCCGCCCACATCACCGAACATACCGACGCCAGCCATGGCATGACCCGCACCGAGGTCCGCTCGACCCATGGCGACAGCCACCTGGGTCATGTCTTTCCCGACGGCCCGCATGACCGGGGCGGGCTGCGCTACTGCATCAACTCCGCCGCCCTGCGCTTTGTTCCGGCAAGCGCGCTGGAGGCCGAAGGCTATGGCGACTATCTGCCCCTGTTCAAAGAGGGGGCGGAATGATGGCCGGGGAACGCGCGGTTCTGGCCGGGGGGTGTTTCTGGGGAATGCAGGCGCTGATCCGCAGGCTGCCCGGCGTGGTCTCGACACGGGTGGGTTATACCGGCGGCGATGTGCCGAACGCCACCTATCGCAACCATGGCACCCATGCCGAGGGGATCGAGATCATCTTTGATGCCGAAACACTCCCCTACCGGCGGTTGCTGGAGCTGTTCTTTCAGATTCACGACCCGACAACACCAAACCGGCAGGGCAATGATGTCGGCCCGTCCTACCGGTCGGCGATTTATTACACCGATGAGGCGCAGAGGGCGGAAGCGGAGCGCATGATTGCCGATGTCAATGCCTCCGGCCTCTGGCCCGGCCCGGTGGTGACAGATGTCGAACCCGCAGGCGATTTCTGGCAGGCCGAGCCGGAACATCAGGATTATCTGGAACGCTTTCCGAACGGCTATACCTGCCATTTTCCGCGCCCGAACTGGGTCTTGCCACGACAAGAGCCATAAGGCACGGCCCCCGGCCAGATCAGGGCGGTGACACCGGTGCGCCCCCTGTCCGGCGCAAACCACCGGGCCGGGTGCCTTGCGCTTTTGACCAACGGACAGCGCACAACCGCCTCACGGATCATAACAGGAATTGACACGGGCGTGATTGACAGCGTTGTGAATGGCCTGTTTAAGCAGAAGCGGGTTAGGTTCTGCCCGTCGCTTGCAACAAGCGGCCTCACTCAACGCAAAGGAACATCACATGTCCAACCATGCCAAGACCCTTGCCATCGCCGGTGCCGTTGCTGCGGCCCTGACGGCTCATGCCGCCGCCGCACAGGACGGTCAGGTGAAATGTTATGGGATTTCCCTGGCGGGCGCTAACGATTGCGCCGCCGGTCCCGGCACCACCTGCGCAGGCACGTCGACCGTCGATTATCAGGGCAATGCCTGGACGCTGGTTTCGCAGGAAGAATGCGAAACTGCCGCGCTGCCTGACACGGCAGACGGCCATCCGCGCCGCGGCTCGGTCGCATTTTCGATCAATCGCGACCTGCCTTCCTGAGCGCGGCCCTGAAACCGACACTCGCATTCCCGCGCTTCCCGCGGGGATGCTTTCCCTGTTTGGCCACCTTGCGGGACAGTTCAGATGCTTGACGCCGCCCAACACCCGTTTGACCGGTTGCCGGATTGTCCCGGTGTCGGCTACAAACCGCAGCATTTCACGGCGATTATGGAAAACGCCGGTCCTGTGGAATGGCTGGAAATTCACGCCGAGAACTATATGGGTGACGGTGGCCGCCCGATTGCCCAGCTTCGCGCGCTGGCAGAGCGGTTCGCCTTTTCCGTCCATGGCGTCGGCCTGTCGATCGGCGGGGAAGGGCCGCTGGATCAGGACCACCTGAAGCGGTTGGCGCATCTGGTCGGCTGGCTGAACCCGGCGCGGTTTTCCGAACATCTGGCTTGGTCAACCCATGACAGCCACTTTTTCAACGACCTGCTGCCGCTGCCCTATACCGAAGAGACGCTGAACCGCGTTGCCCGGCATATCGACCAGGTGCAGGAGGCCGTCGGTCGTCAGATGCTGCTGGAAAACCCCTCAAACTATCTGGCCTTTGCCGAGACCACTATGGCAGAGACGGACTTTCTGGCCGGGATTGCCCGGCGCACCGGCTGCGGGCTGTTGCTGGATGTCAACAACGTGTTCGTTTCCGCCACCAATCAGCAAACCGACCCCTACAGCTATATCGACGCCTTTCCGCTGCATCTGGTGGGGGAGATTCACCTTGGCGGCCATGATGAGGATGCCGACGATACCGGCCAGCCGCTTCTGATCGACAGCCACGGGGCTGAGGTTGTTGATCCGGTCTGGGCGCTTTACGACTATACGATCTCGAAAGCAGGCGCGCGCCCGACGCTGATCGAGTGGGACACGGATGTGCCGGAATGGCCGGTGCTGGCCGAAGAGGCCCGACGCGCCGCCCGTATTCTGGAGAAGGCAGCGGCCTGATGGGCGTTGATCAGACAGCGTTCACCGCCGCGATGCTCGATCCGGGCATGAAGGTTCCGGCAGGGCTGACCGACCCTGAGGGGCGGAACGCGGGCAAACGGTTCAATGTCTACCGCAACAATGTCGTGCTCAGCCTGACCGAGGCGCTGATCACCGCGTTTCCCTCTGTGTGTCGCCGGGTCGGTGAGGGGCATTTTCGCGCTCTGGCCGGGCAGTTCCTGCGCCGCCACCCGCCGAAATCGCCGCTGATCATGTTCTACGGCGATGAAATGCCGGATTTTCTGGCCGGAATCGACAGCCTGTCGTCTGTTGGCTATCTGCCTGATCTGGCGCGGATTGACCTTGCGCGCAGGCAATCCTATCATGCGGCGGATGCGCGCGCCACAGACCCCGGTGCGCTTCAGGCGCTGACCACCGAGGCGCTGATGGAGGCGCGGATCGGAATTGCCCCGGCGACAAGGGTTGTGTCCTCGCCATGGCCGATCCTGTCCCTGTGGCGTCAGGTGATGGAGGGTGCTGAAGAGGCCGGGACAGTGCCCGAGGCGCGCGCCGAGGATGTGCTGATTGCCCGGCCCGAACATGACCCGGTGCTGATCGGGCTTCCGCCGGGCGGGGCTGTGTTCGTCACCGGGTTGCAGGCGGGGCAAAGTTTTGCCGGGGCGCTTGATGCCGCGACCGGTGCCGCCGCCGGTTTCGACCTTGCCGCCACGCTCGGGGCTTTGCTCTCCGGCGGGGCGATCACGAAAATCATCGGAAAGGACGAGGGATGAACACTATACAATCCTTGCACGATGCCGTCTTCGGGCTGCTGGAACGCGCCTTTGAAGGCTGGCTGCTGCCAACACTCGCCCGGTTCGCCTTTGCCGCGAGCCTGTTGTTCTATTACTGGAGCAGCGCCGTGACCAAGCTGGGGGACGGGGTTTTCGGCATCTTTTCGCCCTCGCTCGGCGCATATGCCCAGATTTTCCCCAAGGCGATGGAGGCGGTCGGATATGATGTCTCGCAACTGTCCACCTGGCACTGGATGGTGGTGGTTGCGGGCACGGTTGCCGAGTTCGTTCTTCCGGCGCTCATCGTGGTTGGCCTGCTGACGCGGCTGGCCGCCCTGGGCATGATCGGGTTTGTGGCGGTGCAGACGCTGACCGATCTGTTCGGCCACGGGGCGATTGCGCATCCCGAAACCCTGGGGGCGTGGTTTGACAGGTTCCCGGACGGCATTATCCTTGATCAGCGCCTGTTTTGGGTGATTATCCTGCTGATCCCGGTGCTGAAGGGCGCGGGGCCGTTATCGCTCGACCGTCTGCTGCGCCCCGCCGGGAACAGCGGATACTGACCGGACATCGCCTTGCGATGATCTGCCCCCTGACCCGCCCGATGATCACGAAAGGCCCCCCATGCTCCGCCTGAACGACCCCACCCTGCTGGAGCCACGCGCCTGTATCAACGGCGAATGGCGCACGGGCGACAACACCTTTGCCGTCACCAACCCGGCCACCGGCGCGACCATCGCCCGGGTCACGGACACCCCCCTTGCCGATGTGCGGGACGCGATCAACAGCGCACATGCGGCGCAAAAGGCCTGGGCCGCCGAAACCGGAAAGACGCGGGCCGGGGTTCTGCGGCGCTGGCATGACCTGATGCTGGCAAATGCCGATGACCTCGCCATGATCCTGTGCGCGGAAATGGGCAAGCCGCTGGCCGAAGCCAGAGGGGAAATCGTCTATGGTGCCGGTTTCATCGAGTGGTTCGCCGAAGAAGCCAAGCGCGCCTATGGCGATGTCATCCCCGGCCATCAGCCGGACAAACGCATTGTCGTGCTGAAACAGCCGGTCGGCGTTGTCGGTTCGATCACGCCCTGGAACTTCCCCAACGCGATGATCGCCCGCAAAGTCGCCCCCGCGCTTGCCGCCGGTTGCGCGTTTGTCGCCCGCCCCGCCGAGCTTACCCCGCTGTCGGCAACGGCCATGGCGGTGCTGGCCGAACGCGCGGGCCTTCCGGCGGGGCTGTTCAATGTCGTGCCCAACACCCTTGCGTCCGAGACCGGCAAAGAGCTGTGCGCAAACCCCAAAGTCGCCAAGATCACCTTTACCGGTTCAACCGGGGTGGGCCGCATCCTGATGCGCCAATGCGCCGACAGCATAAAGAGGATCAGCCTTGAACTGGGCGGCAATGCGCCGTTTATCGTCTTTGATGACGCCGACCCGGACGCCGCGGTCGAGGGCGCGATGATCGCCAAGTTTCGCAACAACGGCCAGACCTGCGTGTGCGCCAACCGCATCTATGTGCAGGCCGGAATTTACGACGCCTTTGCCGAACGGCTGTCTGCTGCCATCGGCAGGCTGGTCCCCGGCGACGGGATGCAGGATGGCGTGACGGTCGGCCCGCTGATCAATGAGGCCGCGGTTGCCAAGGTCGAGCGCCATCTGGCGGACGCGGTGGCGAAAGGGGCGAGGGTGCTTGTGGGCGGGAACCGGCTGGAGGGGCGCTTTTTTGAGCCGACCCTGCTGGCGGATGTTCCGGCCTCTGCCCTTGTGTCGCGTGAAGAGACCTTCGGCCCGGTTGCGCCGCTCATTCGTTTTGAGACCGAGGAAGAGGTGATTGCGCTGGCCAATGACAGCGAGTTTGGCCTGGCGGGGTATTTCTATGCCCGCGATCTGGCGCGGATCTGGCGGGTGGCGGAGGCGCTGGAAACCGGGATGGTCGGTGTCAATACCGGGCTTGTCTCGACCGAGGTCGCGCCGTTTGGTGGTGTCAAACAGTCCGGCCTGGGCCGGGAAGGGTCGAAATACGGTATGGATGAGTATCTGGAGATCAAATATGTCTGCATGGGCGGGATCGCCTGACGCCGTTTGGACGCGCGGCGTGGTGTAAGACCTCTGCATATTGGCCAAGCCGGGCAGCCGCCTGCCTGGGCGGGCGCTTTTCGCGACGGTCCACATTGGCGATGGTTTTGCTATAAAGTCCACACGCCCCAACAGGTTGAGGCGTTTTAAGCGCCTGCCGGGGGGCAGGCAGGCGCTGCCCGGCGCGAGCGCCGGGCGGGACATTTGGGGGCTATACAGCCTTATACAGAGGCCATTGCCCTTACGGGGCGGCGCGATAACGCCGCCCCTGCGGTATGGTTTTTACCGCTTTCCCGGTGGGACTGATCGGACGCCCGTTCAGAGCGGCTTCAGATCAACAGCCGATTCCCGGCCATCCCGTCCGGCCTGAAGCTCATAAGAGACCTTCTGGTTGTCGGACAGCCCGGCAAGGCCGGAGCGCTCGACCGCAGAGATGTGAACAAACACATCCCTGCCGCCGCCATCAGGGGTGATAAACCCGTAACCCTTTGTTGTATTGAACCATTTCACGATGCCAGTTGCCATCGGTCTTCTCCTTCTCGGTGATCCTGCGCGGAATTGCGGCAGGTTCGTGCAGCCAGGTCTTCAGGTCTTCCGGCTGCCCCGGTCAGAGAGAGGCGGTCGTCTGGAGAAACTGTCGTCACGGCGCGGAGCCTTACCCACTTTTCGCCGGTGTGCAAGGGGTTATCTGCTTTTGCATCGGCACTGTGGCAACCGGGTCTTTGCCGGTATCCTGCGCAAGGGCTGCGGGCGCGGGAAGCAGCGACAGGCAGATGTCAGCACCGGGGGGGCGTAAGCCTGAATGCCCTCTGGAAATCAGCGCAAAAACCGCGTATCTTTCGGGGGAAGTCCAAACGGAGACGAGGATGGCCGACGCAGCCTTCAACACGATTGCCGAAGTGCAGCGCCTGCGCGACGCAGGTTTCGAGCAGAGGCAGGCCGAGGCGATCACCCTGTCGATCCATTCCGGGGTCACCGGCGGCGTCGCCACCAAAGCCGACCTTGACCTGCTCAAGGCCGACATTGACCTGCTCAAGGCTGATATTGAGGTTCAGGTCGCGGCGCTTGAGAAGCAGATCATAGCGCTCGACAAGAAAATCGAGGTTCAGGGTGCGTCGCTGGAGGCGAAGATCGCCACCGCGAAATTCGACCTCACCTGGCGGCTTCTGGGCGGCATCGCGGTGCTGAACGGCCTGCTCTTTGCCATCATGCGCTATCTGCCCCCGCCGGGCTGAGGCAGAACGCACACAGCCACAAGACCCGTCGCCGAAACCGGGCGGCCCCGCAGTCATCTGCTGGCGTCACCCCTCGCCCCTCGTGCCCCCGAGAACGGATATTGACATGCCGCCACCACCCCCGGAGTATCCGCCGGGCCGGACAAGGCAAGAGGACAGGGAAAAATGGACATATCGGGCGAATCCCTCATACCCACGGGCCGCGAAGAGGTCTGGGCGGCGCTCAATGACCCTCATGTGCTGAGAGAGTGCATTCCCGGCTGCGAGGAACTGCACCAATCATCCGAAACCGAGATGTCAGCCCGGTTGCGGCTGAAGATCGGCCCGGTCAGGGTGCTCTTCGCGGGCAGGGTGATATTTTCGGAAATTGCCGCGCCGGAGGGCTATGTGATGTCGGGCCGGTGCAATGGCGGGCGCGCCGGAATTGCACGGGGCCACGCGCGTGTCCGGCTTGAGGGGATTGAGGGCGGCGGGACGCGGCTCATCTATGCCGCCGAGATCATCGTCGAGGGCCGGATTGCAAAGCTGGGGCGGCGGCTGATCCGGTCCACGTCGGAAAACCTTGCCCGGCAGTTTTTTGAAAATTTTGCCCTGCGGTTTCAGGGGGCGGGGGCCTGAACGCGCCTGCGCCGGATTAGAAAGACCTCTGGATAATGGCGTTCAGAGGCCAGGCCATCCCGCCTGAGGGCTGCCCTCACTGCTGTGGTAAGGCGCATGATGTGGTTCGCCCTTATCAAGACCTCTGCATATAGCCTGACGCCCGGATTTTGATTCCAGCTTCCGGCCCTGATCCCGCCCGGCGGAACGCCGCGCCGTCCCACCCCTCAAATGACCTCTGCATAAGGCTGTATCGCCCCCCAAATGTCCCGCCCGGCGCTTGCGCCGGGCAGCGCCTGCC
>JPPB01000287.1 GCA_001483205.1 alpha proteobacterium 3107 | reverse complement strand
GTCTCGGAAACGGTCCGGTGGACCGTTTCAGGGCCGAACGGGCGGAGCCCTATGGCGGGCGCTGCCCGGCGTTCCGCCGGGCGGACGGGTTGGTTGCCGACCCACCAATATGCAGAGGTCATTTTACAGTGCTCAGGCCATAATATGTCAGAAGCCTTGACCTTATCCGCGGATAAGCCGCCCCCCTGCCCTACACAATCCGCTCGGTGACGTAACCCGCCATGTCCCGCAACATGTCCCGCACCGGATCATCCGGCAGAGCCTCCAGCGCGGCCCTCGCCCTGTCCGCCCAGGCAAGTGCTTCGTTTCGGGTCTGCTCCATCGCGCCGCGCCGGTTCAGCAATTCCAGCGCCTGCTCCAGGTCGCCCTCCCGCTGCACCCCCTGCCCGATCACGCGGGTCCAGAACGCCCGTTCCTCGTCCCCGGCCCCGGTCAGCGCCTTGATCACCGGCAGCGTCAGCTTGCGCTCGCGAAAATCGTCGCCGGTGTTCTTGCCGGTCGCCCCCGTGCCCCAGTAATCCAGCAGGTCATCAACAATCTGAAAGCTGATCCCCAGCGCGTCGCCATAGGCATGAAGCGCCCTGACCTGATCCTCGGGCGCGCCCGCGATCACCCCCCCCACCTCGGCGGCGGCGGCAAACAGGGCCGCAGTCTTGCCCCGGATCACCCGCATATAGACGCCCTCATCGGTGCGGATGTCATGGGCGACGCCCAGTTGCAGAACCTCGCCCTCGGCGATGGTCGCCGACGCATCGGCAAGAATGCCCAAAACCCGGATCGACCCGGCCTCAACCATCAACTGAAAGGACCGGGAAAACAGGTAATCCCCGACCAGCACGCTCGACTTGTTATTCCACAACAGGTTGGCGGTCGGCCTGCCCCGCCGCCGGGCGCTTTCATCGACCACATCGTCATGCAAGAGCGTCGCCGTATGGATGAACTCGACCGTCGCCGCGAGGTGGACATGATACGGCCCCTGATAGCCGCACAGCTTTGCCGCCGCCAGTGTCAGCATCGGGCGCAGCCGCTTGCCACCGGCATCGACCAGATGGGCGGTGACCTGCGGAATGCGCGGCGCGTGGCGCGATGCCATGCGCTCCCGGATCAGCCGGTTCACGGCCTCCATCTCGTCCGCCAGACAGGCGGCCAGAGCATCATGGGGTTTGACGGCGGTCTCATCCAGACTCATCACAGCGCCATGCCTTTGGTGGCGTCCGGTCTCGACAAACCTGTCGCCATGCTTTTATGTCCCGGTATGAAAGAGCTTCTGCGGACAAACGACCCTACGCTCATCGCCTATGCCTCGGCCCTGCTCCGGGGCGAAGGTATAGACTGCTTTCCGATGGACGTAAACATGAGTGTTCTCGAAGGCTCCATCGGTATTCTGCCGCGCCGCCTGATGGTCAGAACCGGCGATCTGTTCCGGGCGCGCGCTATTCTGAAGGACAACGGGATCGAGGCGGAAGGGTTGTGAGTTTCCCTGAAAACGCCCTGACCCATGACCGGTTTCTCGGCGGGCGACTGAGTGTCGCACAACCGGCGAAAGGCTACCGCGCCGGGGTTGATCCGGTGCTGCTGGCGGCGTCGGTTCCGGCGCATCCGGGGCAGTCGGTGCTGGAACTGGGCTGCGGGGCGGGGGTTGCCTGTCTGTGCCTTGCCGCCCGTGTGCCCGGCCTTGAGCTGTCCGGGGTAGAGGTGCAGGCGGATTATGCGGAGCTCGCCCGGCGGAATGCGGCCCGGAACGGCTGCGCGATGGCGGTTCATGTCGCCGATCTGCGGGCGCTGCCCGAGGCCCTTCGCGGTCGGGGTTTTGATCATGTGATGGCCAACCCGCCCTATTTCCGGCGCGAAACCGGCCCCCCGGCCAAAGAGCCGGGCCGCGATACGGCGCGGGCGGGGGCAACGGCGCTGACCGACTGGATCGGGGTTGCTGCAAAGCGTTTGTCCCCCAGGGGGTGCCTCAGCGTCATTCAGGACATGCGCCGCCTGCCCGAGCTTCTGACTGCGATTGACACGACCGGTTTGGGCAGTGCGGAGGTTCTGCCGGTGTCGGCGCGCACGGGCCGCGCCCCGCATCTGGCGCTGGTCCGGGCGCGCAAGGGGGGACGGGCAGCGTTTCGCCTGCATTTCCCGCTGATTATGCACAAAGGGTCGCATCACGACCGGGACGGCGACAGCTATACCGAGCAGCTCAGCGGCATCCTGCGCGGGGGCCACGGGCTGGACTTTCCCGGCTGACGGCCTTGGTGCTGATCGGCAATCCTTCGCACAATCCGCCGATTTTTTGCACAATCGCGTGACAGCGGGCGGATTCTGTGCTGGACTGGCAGGATGAAAACTCAATTTAAGGAGGTCAGGAATGAGCGTGAGCGCCCATGTGCAGGAGCTTCGTAAAAAGCATGAAAGTCTGTCGCAGCAGGTCGAGGAGGCCCGGAAACACCCCGGAATCGATGACCTTGAAATCTCGGCCCTGAAAAAGCAGAAGCTCAGGCTCAAGGAAGAAATCTCACGCCTGACCCGCGCCTGAAGCAGCCGACCGGCGGTAGGCCGGGGCGGGCAGTGCGCCCACATGTTGATTCGCCCGGGGTCGCCGGGCGGGGGATTTGGTTTTGGGCGCGACACAATTCAGCCTGAAGGCCGGATGCCGCCCGACGGAATGCCGGAACACGCCAAAACCGCGCCGGGCGCTCCCGATCTCTGCGGAAAAGCACCCGGCGCGGCTCCCGGGGGAGGGACTCAGGTCACCGGCCTGCGGCGGCGTATCAGAACAAACCGGGCCAGACCGCTCAGAGGCAACGCTGCTGAGGCGGGCAACGGCCCCCCGGACCGCTTGGCCCTGATACCGGTCAGGCACATGTCTGCCACATCCCTGCCCGGGGCCAAACCGTTCCCGCCTTGCCGTTCGCGTCGGGGAAACAATGCGCGGAAACCGGGCCGGATGGTGGCGACCCATGATCAATAGCCGGTCATTCGGGCCGAATCGCCCCTGTCAGGCCGCCCGTCCGCCGGGCCGGACAGGGGATTTTTCGCTTGAAGTGCCCTGCGCCCTCGCCTAGACAGCGGCCATGCGCGTAGGGCGGGCGTCCGTTTACTGCCCGCGCTTCGGGGCCTTAGCTCAGCCGGGAGAGCGCTTGCATGGCATGCAAGAGGTCAGGGGTTCGATCCCCCTAGGCTCCACCACCCCGCCGTCGCTTTTCGGGACATATGCCTAAAACCTCTGCATAATAGCTCAGCCGGGCAGCCGCCTGCCTGGGCGGGCGCTTTTCGCGACATTCCAAATTGGAGATGGCTTTCCCGTAAAGTCCAAGCGTTGCAAAGGGTTGAGACGTTCAAAGCGCCTGCCGGGGGGTGAGGCCCGCCTTGGAAACGGTCCGGTGGACCGTTTCAGGGCCGAACGGGCGGAGCCCAAAGGCGCTGCCCGGCGTGCCGCCGGGCGGGACATTTTGGGGGCGATACAGCCTTATGCAAAGGTCTTAGAAAAAGCATCCTCTGCCCGCACTTCTACCACCCCTCAGCACACAAAAAAGCGCCCGGGTAAATTTTCCGGGCGCAGTCGTGGAACGAGGGACAGTGAAGAGAAGCACGATAGTTCCTGTTTCGCGCTCCTGTCTGGCAATATAGACATCATATCCCGGCTTTTGAAGGGGGCATGACATAATATAGTTGTGATCGCCCCGTTATCCGTCCAGAACGCCGGGCCAGTTGGCGTCTCCCTTTTCGATATTGCCCGGAATGTCCCGCTCCCACTGGCGGCGCACCCGCAGGCTGTAGTTCAGGTAAAGCCTGCCGTCATGCACCGTCCAGGCGTCGGGATCGGTGGTGGCGATGTAACCTCTGGACACGGCATAGGCGCAATAGCCGCCATATTGCGGCGCGTGGGCGTCCGGGTCGGCGGCAAAAGCATCGCGGTTTTCGGCAGAGGCGAATTGCCATGTCGCGCCGTTCCACTCGTGGGTGATCTGTTCGGACCCCTTGACCGGCGCGCCTTCGGTGAAATAGGCGACCGGGTCGTATCCGTTGATGGCGACGCCATCCGTTGCATAGACCTGCGGCTCTTCGGCGCGGACGGCGACAGCCAGCAGCCCGGCAGAGGCAGAAACGGCGGCAATGGCCAGGAAGGCGCGGCGTGGGATCATTTTGTCTCTCCTTTCCGTTGGTTCTGACAACATGAGGGCTGGGGCGGAAATGAAAAGACACCTGACGCAACTGTGATCAGTCGGGGCGGGCGTGGCCCTCATCTTTTTCCTTGGGTGTCGGCGCGTATAGACACCTCTGCATATTGGCACATCGGCGGCCACCCCGTCCCGCCCGGCGGAACGCCGGGCAGCGCCTGCCTGCCCCCCCCGGCAGGCGCTTACAGACGCCTCAATCTGTTGCAACATATGGGCTTTATGGCAAGGGCGTCGCCAATGCGGACTGTCGGAAAAAGCGCCCGCCCAGGCAGGCGGCTGCCCGGCTCAGTCAATATGCAGAGGTCTTAGAGCGGGCAGGACACGGCCTTTCGGGTCATCCGCAATCAGGTCCGCCGCCCCCACAGGACCAGCGGCGCACCCTGCCCTCACCGCCCCGCCGTCAGGCTGTAAAGCGCCACAGCCGCCGCGTTGGAAACATTGAGCGAACCGAACCCGCCCGCAGGCGCAATCCGCGCCAGCCCGTCGCACAGCTCGCGGGTGAGCGCCCTCAGCCCCGCCCCCTCAGCCCCGAGCGCCAGCGCAACCGGGCCGTCGGCCCGCCCTTGCAGCGCCTGCGCGATGGTCCGTTCGGCCTCGCCCTCCAGCCCCAGCACAAAATACCCCATGGCCTGAAGGCTGCGGATGGCCTCGGCCAGGTTGCGGACCCTCAGATACGGCTGGCGCTCCAGCGCGCCCGAGGCGGCCTTGGCCAGCGCGCCGGTTTCGGGGGCCGAATGACGGGCGGGCGCGATGACGGCACGGGCACCGAACACCTCTGCCGAGCGCAGGATCGCCCCGACATTGTGCGGGTCGGTCACCCGATCGAGCAACACAACACAGGCGGGGCCGCCCCCGGTGGCGCAGCGCTCTTCCGGGCGGCCCCAGTCAAGCGGCCCGGCCTCAAGCGCCGCGCCCTGATGCACCGATGCCGGGTCGAGCGGGGCCGGAAACCGGCGCGGATCGGCGATTTCGGGGGCAATGCCCGCGGCGGCGATGGCCTCGGCCAGTTTGTCGGCAGCGTTCCGGGTCACGATCAGGCGTCGTTTGTCGCGCGCCGGGTTGGACAGCGCGTCGCGCACCGCATGAAGGCCGAAAAGCCAGACGCTCCGGCGGGCGGGGGCGCGCCCGGCCCGGTCATTTGCGGTGTCATTTGCGGTCAGACGCCCGGATTTCTGCACGGCGGTTGGTCCCTGGGTGAAGGCGGGGCGGATCATGCGCGCCTGGGGCGGCAGGCGCAAGGAATTTCCGGTTGACGCACGGGGCGGGCTTGTCTATTTCCGCTCGCGTCGGGCGACAGGCCGCAAGGTGTGGCAGGGGACTGTAACTCCCTCGCGGAGACGCACGCCTGGTTCGATTCCAGGGTCGCCCACCAAAGACCTCTGCATATTGGCTTGGGCAGGGCAGACGGTTTGGCCGCTCCACCGGGGCATTACCGCCCCCGTCCTGGCCGCGGGTGGGGGGCCGGGCGCTGCCCGGTCTTGCGACCGGGCGGACGGTTTGGCGGCCGATACTCCAAAATACAAAGGTCTTTTGCCACCATTCCGCCTGAAGCTGCCCCCGCACTCAGGTCTCGGGCAGGCCATAGCCCGCGCGCCCGACGGCGGCATAAACCGCGAACCCGGCCCGGCGCGCCTGATCTACCGAATAGACATTGCGCAGATCGGCCATCGCCGGATGCGCCATCACACCGGCCAGACGCCCCAGATCAAGCGCCCGAAACGCGGCCCACTCGGTCAGGATGACCACCGCGTCCGCCCCCTCTGCCGCCGCATAAGCGTCCTCATACCAGCCAACACCGGGCAACAGCGCCTCGCCCTCGCGCCGCCCCTGCGGATCGACAACCCGAACCACCGCCCCGCCACCGACAAGCGCGGGCACGATGGTCAGGGCAGGCGCATCGCGCATGTCGTCAGTGTCGGGCTTGAAGGTGACGCCCAGAACCGCGATGGTCCTGCCGTTCACCGACCCGCCGCAGACATCCGTGATCTTGCCGGTCATGCGGCGCTTGACCCCCTCATTGACCTCAATCACCGCCTCAGTGATCTGCATCGGCACCGCGTGTTCCTGCCCGATCCGCGCCAGCGCCCTTGTGTCCTTCGGAAAGCATGACCCGCCATAGCCGGGGCCTGCGCGCAGGAACCCGCTCCCGATCCGGCGATCAAACCCCATGCCGCGGGCGACCTGCCCGACATCGGCCCCCACCCGCTCGCACAGGGCGGCAATTTCGTTGATGAAGGTGATTCTGGCCGCAAGAAACCCGTTGGCGGCGTATTTGATCATTTCGGCGGATTCCGGGTCGGTGGTGATAATCGGACGGTCGCGCAGGACAAGCGGGTGGTAAATCCGGGCCATGACCTCTGCCGCGCGCTCTGATTCGACGCCGATGATCACCCGGTCCGGGTGCATGAAATCGTCGATCGCCACGCCCTCGCGCAGGAACTCGGGGTTCGAGGCCATGTCGAAATCGGCGGCGGGGTTGGCGGCGCGGATGATGCGCCCGACCTCGCGGTTGGTCCCGACGGGCACGGTTGATTTGGTCACCACCACCGTATAGCCCGACAGCGCGCGGGCAATTTCCCCGGCGGCGGCGTAGACAAAGCGCAGGTCGGCGTGGCCGTCGCCGCGCCGCGCAGGTGTGCCGACCGCGATAAAGACGACCTCTGCCGCCGCAACCGCCCCCGCCAGATCGCGGGTGAAGGTCAGCCGCCCGGCCCCGACATTCCGGGCAATCAGCCCCTCAAGGCCCGGCTCAAAAATCGGAATGTCCCCGGCCTCCAGCCGCGCGATCTTTGCCGCATCCTTGTCCACGCAGACGACATCATGGCCGAAATCCGAAAAGCACACGCCGGAGACAAGCCCGACATATCCGGTGCCGATCATCGCTATTTTCATCAATGCCCCCTGAGCCGAAAACCCTCTGTGCGCTTCGGACATGCGCGGATGCGGGCCGCCCTGTCAATCTTCAAAGGTCTCTGCATATTGGCACATCGGCGGCCAAACAGCCCGCCCGGCGGAACGCCGGGCAGCGCCTGCCTGCCCCCCGGCAGGCGCTTTAAGTGTCTCAACCTGTTGCAACGTATGGACTTTATGGCATGACCACTGCCAATGTGAAATATCGCGAAAAGCGCCCGCCCAGGCAGGCGGCTGCCCGGCTAAGCCATCATACAGAGGTCTTCTTCAAAAAAAGCAATCATCTGTTTCTGTCCGGCATACCGCGCCCGGGGGTTGGATTTTGACGCCGCCACCGGTTTGATAAACCGAACTCTGTCACCGGCCAGACGAGGGGCATGATGAAACCACATTACCACACTCCGGCGGGCGGCCTGCCCCCGCAGACTCAGCTTCTGAGCGACCGGGCCGTGTTCACCGGGGCCTATGCGGTGATCCCGCGCGGCACCATGCGCGACATCGTGACCAGCCGCCTGCCGTTCTGGACCGACACGCGGGTCTGGGTGATTGCCCGCCCGATGACCGGCTTTGCCGAGACATTTTCCCACTATATCGTCGAGGTTGCCCCCGGCGGCGGCAGTGACCGGGCAGAGCCTGATCCGGGCGCAGAGGGTGCTCTGTTCGTGACAGCGGGGCAGGTTGAGGTGTCACTGGCGGGCAAGACCCACACCCTTGGCGCGGGCGGCTTTGCCTATCTGCCGCCGGGCAGTGGCTGGAGCCTGCGCAACCGGTCCGGCGCGGTTGCGGGCTTTCACTGGATTCGCAAGGCTTATGAGGCGGTGGAGGGCTTTGGCGCGCCCGATCCGATCTTTACCAGCGATCAGGCGACCCCGCCGGAGCCGATGCCGGATACCGGCGGTGTCTGGGCGACGACACGGTTTGTCGATCCCGACGACCTGCGCCATGATATGCACATCACCATCGTCACCTTTCAGCCGGGCGGCGTTATCCCGTTCCTTGAAACCCATGTGATGGAGCACGGTCTCTATGTGCTTGAGGGCAAGGCGGTTTACCGGCTGAACCGGGATTGGGTAGAGGTAGAGGCCGGGGATTACATGTGGCTGCGCGCCTTTTGCCCGCAGGCGTGTTATGCGGGCGGGCCGGGGCCGTTCCGCTATCTGCTCTATAAGGATGTGAACCGGCATATGAGGCTCGGCGTCTGATGAAAGGCCCCTGCATAATAGCTCAGCCGGGCAGCCGCCTGCCGGGGGGCAGGCAGGCGCTGCCCGGCGCAAGCGCCGGGCGGACGGTTTGGCCACTGACGCGCTATTATACAGAGGTCTTGATGGGGATTGGCAGGGCGGCGTGGCCGGAAACGGTTAACCCGGTGCGGTTGGTCCGGCGCAGTCGCCACTCTGGCAAAACACAATATGGCCAAAGTATGATAATCCGATCACAGCCCTGCCGCAGCTTTTCCGCTGAAAAGACCCCTGCATGATGTCCGGGTCCGGGAGAGACATGGGTGATGGGTTTCACAAGACCGGTGAGGGCAGCGCCCGGCCCGGCGGGACATTCGGGGGGCGATACAGCCTTATGCAGAGGTCTTCTGTCACTGATTTTGCAGTGCCTGTTCCACATTCCCCATGAATTGCCCCATGCAAGCAAGCACGGCGTCTTGGTGCTTCAGAATATGATCAATGCTGGATCCCCCTTCCCGGCCACATATAGCCGAAACGGGTCAGCCCTGCAAAGGCGCGCCGTCACCCCCCGCCTTCAGCCACCCCGTTCCACTGAAACGCCCCATCAGCCCCAAGCGGCGAAAACGGGTTCCAGGCGATTTCCCACATATGCCCGTCCGGGTCAGCGAAATAGCCATGATACCCGCCCCAGAACACATCCTGCGCCGGTTTGATGATCCTTGCCCCGGCCTCGGCGGCCCGACGCAGAAACGGCGCGACCTCTGCCTTTGACCGCAGATTATGCGCAAGGGTGATCCCCGAGAACCCGCCGATCCCGGCGGCGTCAATCCCCAGCTCTTCGGCCAGCATCGCCTTCGGATACAGGCCGAGCGTCTGCCCGATCAGGTCAAAGGCGACAACCCCGTCCGGGCTTTCGACCGGTTCCCAGCCAAGCGCCATATAAAACGCCCGCGACCGGTCCATGTCGGCAACCCCCAGGGTGATCAGACTGACACGCTGTTCCATAACGGCTCCTGTTTTCATGGCTTGTCCTTCCGCGCGCCCGACACATCCTCAATCGCGGCCCCGATCAGCGCCAGACAGCCGGGCGACGAAAAGCGGTGATCCGCCCCCCTGACCAGCGTCAGGCGGATGTCATCGCCCTCGGCATGATCAAAAAGCCGCAGTGCCACCGACATGTCCACATCCGCATCTGCCGAGCCTTGCAGGAACCGGACAGGGCAGGCCAGCCGCAGAGGGTCGCGCAGGACCAGCCGCTTGCGGCCATCCTCGATCAGCCTGCGGGTGATGACATAGGGTGCGTCCGAATAGTCCGACGGCAGTTCGACCCGCCCCTTTTCCGCCAGATCAGCCCTTTGTGCGGCATCAAACCCGGCCCACATGTCGTCTTCGGTGAAATCGGGGGCGGCGGCGATCCCCACCAGCCCGGCGACGTGCGCGGGCATGGCGCGGGCGACCAGAAGCGCAATCCAGCCGCCCATTGAAGAGCCGACCAGCACCTGCGGCCCCCGGGTCAGCGCCCTGATTGCCGCCATCGCGTCTTCGGCCCAGTCCCCGATGCAGCCGTCGGTGAAATCGCCCGAGGACTGCCCGTGCCCGGAATAGTCAAAGCGCAGAAAGGCGCGGGAACGGGCGCGCGCCCATGCCTCAAGATGGGTGGCTTTGGTTCCGGTCATGTCCGAGGCGAAACCGCCCAGAAAGACCACGCCCGGCTGTTTGCCGTCGGTGCGGGCAAAGGCGATCCGGCGGCCCTGATCGGTTGTGATGAAGTCCGGCATGGCGGTGTGCGCCCCCTTGGGTTTGCTGTTGTGCCCGGTTCAGACCTGTAGCGCCCCCGTGCCCAATATGCAAATGCGGGCGGCAGGGGGCAGGGGGATTTGCCGGTAAAGGTGCGCGCACAGTCCGAAGGGCCGCGTCCGGCTTGCAAGGGGGGCGCGCCACCCCACCTCATTGAGGGGTGAGGCGGCGCGGCCCGGTCTTGCGACCGGGCAGGGACAGGAACGCAGCTCTCGGAAAAGACCTCTGTATAATAGCGCGTCAGTGGCCAAACCGTCCGCCCGGCGCTTGCTGCCCAAGCAGCGCCTGCCTGCCCCCCGGCAGGCGCTGCCCGGCTGAGCCCATATGGCCAAAGTATGATAATCTGATCACAGCTCTGCCGCAGCTTTTTCGCTGAAAAGACCTTGGCA
>JPPB01000286.1 GCA_001483205.1 alpha proteobacterium 3107 | reverse complement strand
ACCTTCAACGAGATCGAAAACGCCGATGTCGCCATTATCATCGGTGCGAACCCGGTCGAGAACCACCCGGTGGCCGCCACCTTTTTCAAGCAATTCACCAAACGCGGCGGCAAGCTGATCGTGATGGACCCGCGCGGTGTCGGCCTGCGGCGCTTTGCCTATCAGATGCTGCAATTCCGCCCCGGCACCGATGTGGCGATGCTGAACTCGATCATGCACGTCATTGCCGAAGAAGGCCTTTATGATCAGCAATATATCGACGCCTATACCGAGAACTGGCAGGCCGAACGCGCCCATCTGAAAGATTTCAGCCCCGAGGCGATGGCCGGGATTTCAGGGATCGCGCCCGAGGTGATCCGCGATGTGGCCCGCACCTTCGCCAAGGCCAGGGCGGGCATGATCTTCTGGGGCATGGGCGTGTCACAGCATATCCACGGCACCGACAACTCCCGCTGTCTGATCAGCCTGGCGCTGATGTGCGGCCATGTCGGGCGTCCCGGCACCGGCCTGCACCCTCTGCGCGGTCAGAACAACGTGCAGGGCGCGTCCGATGCGGGCCTGATCCCGATGTTTCTGCCGGATTATCAGCCGGTTGGCGACGATGCGGTGCGCAGGCATTTCAGCGGCGTCTGGGGGTCCGGCGACTGGTCGGACGAAAAGGGCCTGACCGTGACCGAGATCATCGACCACATCCACGCGGGCACGATCCGGGGCATGTATATTCTGGGCGAGAACCCGGCCATGTCTGACCCGGACGCGGACCATGCGCGAGAGGCCCTTGCCCGGCTCGACCTGATGGTGGTGCAGGACATTTTCCTGACCGAGACCGCGAATTATGCCGATGTTATCCTGCCTGCCTCGGCCCTTTATGAAAAGACCGGAACCGTTTCCAACACCAACCGGCAGGTGCAGATGGTGCGTCCGGCGGTCCCCCCGCCGGGCGAGGCGCGCGAGGACTGGGCGATCACCATCGACATTGCCAACCGGCTGGGGCTTGGCTGGCGCTATACCCACCCCCGTGATGTCTTTGCCGAGATGAAGCTGACCATGCAGAGCCTCGACAACATCACCTGGGAACGGCTGGAGCAACAGGCCGTGACCTATCCGTCGCTCAGCCCCGATGATCCGGGGCAGGCGGTTGTCTTTGGCGACGGCTTTCCGCGCCCGGAAGGGCGGGCGAGGTTCACCCCCGCCGCCATCATCGCCCCGGATGAAACCCCGGACGCCGACTATCCGATGGTGATGACCACCGGCCGCCAGCTTGAACACTGGCATACCGGGTCGATGACCCGCCGCTCGGCGGTGCTTGACGCGGTGGAGCCGGAGGCCAACTGTTCGCTCAACCCCAAGACCCTGCGCCGGTTGGGGGTTTCTCCCGGCGACACGGTGCGCCTGATCACCCGGCGGGGGCGGATCGAAATCATGGCCCGCGCGGATCGGGCGATTGCGGAAAACATGGTCTTTGTGCCGTTCGCCTATGTCGAGGCCGCCGCCAATATCCTGACCAACCCGGCGCTTGACCCCTATGGCAAGATACCGGAGTTCAAGTTTGCCGCCGTGCGGGTGGAGCCGGTCGCGGACAACATCGCCGCCGAATAGCGGGAACGGGGGGCGCGCCGCCTGCGCCGGGACGGGCGGGCGCGGATCACCCGGACCAGCACCTGCCGCCCATGTCGATGCGGGATGTTTGCCCGTTTGCAATGGTCCGCCATTTGCAACCGGTTGCATCACAAAAAGTTCAAACAGGCCTTAAAATTTCTTGCTTGTTCAAAGTTTTTACATCTATATTAAAACCAAGCAAGCCAGCGGTTCAGGGGTAGGGTCAGGCGCGAAAGGGTTGAGCTGATGAGGAGTGTCGTTGAATTGCCGAAAAAGATTTCCGATATAGGGTTTCGGCAGAAAAGGATGTCAATGGCATTGACATCGCCGCTTGATCCGGTTTTTGGTGCTATAATCAGCCGGGAGCCGGGAGCCGGGAGCCGGGAGCCGGGAGCCGGGAGCCGGGAGCCGGG
>JPPB01000285.1 GCA_001483205.1 alpha proteobacterium 3107 | reverse complement strand
GATGTGCCCTATCCGGTGGTGATGGAGCCGAACCTGGTCATCGAATACTACGCGCAGAATTAGGGGCGCATCGGGGTTGAGGGTGCGCGCGGCCCGTGGGGGGTGCGCGCCCGATCCGCGCCTGACGGCCCGGTTCTGAGGCTGTCATTGCAGGTGCTTATGGGCTTGTGATGATGTGTGTGTGGCTCAGCCGGACAGCCGCCTGCCCCCCCGGACGGGCCGGAGTCAGGGCCGGAGCCTGAAACCAATATCATGTCATCAGGCCTATCTGGCAGGGGCGGAGGGACTCGAACCCCCGGCCCTCGGTTTTGGAGACCGATGCTCTACCAACTGAGCTACACCCCTATGGCCGAACCTCGGTTACGCCACCTGCGGGCCGATTGCAAGCGGGGTTTTCGGCGCATCACCATGGCAAAACACCCAGCGGCGCCCCCCGGCCCCGTTCATTCCACCGGCCCGGCCCCCAGCACGTCTTCCAGCGTCCTCAGCCCCGCCCGTGACGCCTGAACCAGCACCGCCATATTGCCGGGCTTGTGCTCATTGCGCATCATCTTCATATGCGCCTGCGGAATGTCAGCCCAGGGCAAGACCTCGGACATGCACGGATCGACCTGCCCCGAAATCACCAGCCGATTGGCGGCAGCGGCCTGTTTCAGATGGGCGAAATGGCTGCCCTGAATGCGCTTTTGGTGCATCCAGACATAGCGCGCATCCATGGTCAGGTTATAGCCCGAGGTTCCGGCGCAGATCACCACCATCCCCCCCTTCCTGCACACGAAGGTCGAGATCGGAAAGGTCACCTCGCCCGGATGCTCAAAAACGATGTCCACATTGACGCCCTTGCCGGTGATGTCCCAGATCGCCTTGCCGAACCGGCGCGCCTCGGCAAACCATTCCCGGTATTCCGCCGTGTTCACCTTGGGTAACTGCCCCCAACAGTTGAAATCCCGGCGGTTGATCACGCCTTTCGCGCCAAGGCCCATGACAAATTCGCGCTTATCCTCGTCCGAGATCACGCCGATTGCATTGGCCCCCGCCGTCCTGATCAGTTGGACCGCATAAGAGCCAAGCCCGCCGGACGCCCCCCACACCAGCACATTCTGCCCCGGTTTCAGCTCATGCGGGTGATGGCCGAACAGCATCCGGTAGGCGGTCGCCAGCGTCAGCGTATAGCAGGCGCTTTCTTCCCAGGTCAGATGTTTGGGGCGCGGCATGAGCTGTTGGGCCTGCACCCGCGTGAACTGGGCGAAAGAGCCGTCGGGCGTCTCATAGCCCCAAATGCGCTGGCTGGCGGAATACATCGGGTCGCCGCCGTTGCAGTCCTCGTCGTCGCCGTCATCCTGATTGCAGTGAATGACCACCTCATCGCCGACTTTCCAGCGGGTCACCCGGTCGCCGACGGCCCAGACGATGCCCGATGCGTCCGAACCGGCGATGTGATAGTCCGCCTTGTGGCCGTCGAACGGGCTGATCGGAACGCCGAGGCCCGCCCAGACGCCGTTATAGTTGACGCCCGCCGCCATCACCAGAACCAGCACATCCTGGCTGCCGAGGGCGGGGGTGTCCACCACCTCAACCTGAAAGCTCTGGTCCGGCGGGCCGTGGCGCTCGCGGCGGATCGCCCAGGCATACATCTGCCGGGGCACATAGCCCATCGGCGGGATTTCCCCCAGGTGATAGAGGTCTTTTTCCGGGGCTTCATAGCCCGCCGTCGCCGGGGTTTCGTCCAGAGCCATGACACTCTCCGTCAGATAAGGGTTTTGCCGCACCGCAGAATCAGCGCGGGGGGTCCGGGGGCCGGAATAGAATCAGGGGGGTAATATTGCAACCGTGTTCGTTGCTGTTTTGTAATTTTATGTCCCGGAGTCGCGCTGGCCCGGCAAAAGACCTCTGTATATTGACCGAGCCGGGCCGCGCCTGCCTGAGCAGGCGCTTGTCTTGAAACTCCACATTGGCGATGTCATTGCCATAAAGTCCATAGGTTTCGGCTTGTTGAAGCGCTTGGAGCGCCTG
>JPPB01000284.1 GCA_001483205.1 alpha proteobacterium 3107 | reverse complement strand
GCTCCGCCCGTTCGGCCCTGAAACGGTCCACCGGACCGTTTCCGAGACGGGCCTCACCCCCCGGCAGGCACTTGAAACGCCTCAACCCTTTGGAACGTATGGACTTTATGGAAAAGCCATCGCCAATGTGTAGTGTCAAGATAAGCGCCCGCCCAGGCAGGCGGCTGCCCGGCTGGGCCATTATGCAGAAGTCTTTTGCGGGCCGGGCGCTGCCCTTCGGACGGGTCACCGCCTCTGCCCCGGCAAAGCACCCGTCACAGAGTCCGCACCCCCGGACGCCGCCACTCTGCCGCCGGAATAATGATCAGCTCATGCAAGGCCCAGACCAGTGCATCCACCCGATCCGGGCTGCCCGCGCCCTCATACCCCCGCACCGTCATCGCGCACATCTGGTCCTCCAGCCGGGACAATCCGCGCACATGCGCCACCCGCCCCTGTTCATAGAGCGCCGCCACCGGCTCGGCCCGCGCCGCCTTGCCCCGCGTCGCCCGAACCCCGCGATACGGCGTCAGAGGATCAATCTGCCGGATCACGCTTTCCACCAGATCACCGCCCTGGTTGACCTCGGCCACCAGCCGCCCGGCCCCGAACGCCTCCATCGCCGCAATCGCCCGCCGCGCCCAGTCCGCAGGCGATGCGGCGCTGACACTCGCATCCTTCAGCACATAAGCGCGCCAGTTCTGCGGCGGCCCGTCCATCACCGCCCCGACGACCACGATACCGCAGTCGTCCGAGCCGGCCCCCCCGGTCACCGGCGGGTCCACGGCCACAACCACACGGTCAAGCGCGGGCACCTCGTCCACCCGCGCCGCCTCCAGCCCCGCAAGCGTCCACAGCGCCCCTTCCGCATCCTCCAGCAACTCGCCGTCCAGCTCTTGCCGTCCTATCCGCGTGCCGCCATAGCGCGCCCGCATCTCGGTCAGGAAAGAGGCCGCCAGATGCGCCCGGTTGGCCTCGGTCGGCGCACGGGTCACAACTGTGCTCGGGTTGCCCAGAATCGCCTTCAGCACGTCCGTGTTCTTCGGCGTCGTCGTCACCACCTGGCGCGGGTCATCCCCCAGCCGCAGCGCGAATTGCAGCATGTCCCATGCCGCCCGGCCCTTGCGCCATTTGGCGATTTCATCCACCCAGGCGGCATCGAACTGCGGCCCGCGCAGGCTGTCCGGCTCACGGGCGGAATAGGCCTGCGCCTCCGCCCCGTTCGGCCATATCAGCCGCCGCCGCGTGGCGTGCCACTCCGGTCGCCGGTCCGGGGGGGAACATGCGAGTATCCCGCTTTCCCCCATCACCATCACCTCGCGCACCTGGTCCAGGGTCTCGCCCAACAGCGCCACCCGTGACACGCGCCCCGGATCGGCAGGCCGGTCGCCCTCGACCTGCGCCCGGACCCATTCCGCACCGGCGCGCGTCTTGCCAGCCCCGCGCCCGCCAATCACCGCCCATGTGCGCCAGTCGCCCTCCGGGGGCAACTGATGCTCCAGCGCCCAGAACTCGAACAGATAGGGCAGGGCCAGCAGTGTCTGTTCATCCAACTCCTCCAGGAATGTTTCCTGCATCTCCGGCGGCGCGGAGACGAGCCAGACGGCGCCCGACCTCATCACGCGCCGCCCCGAGGTCGAGCGCGTATCCGGCGGGGCCTCCGCTCTCTTTTTTGCGGCGTTCTTCAAGCCTGTCCCTTTCCTGAATGGCCAGCCGCGTGATCACACGCAGTTGGCGCAATACCTCTGATGCGTCCCGCCCGGACGGGAATTGCCCCTGCTCGATACCCGCAATCAACCGCCGCAGGTCCGAGACGGAGCGCTCATATTCCTCGACCGCTGCTGAAAGGATCGCTTTCGAGTGCGGCTGTTCATCACCGGGTGTTTCTGGTGTCATGCGGTCTGAAACCTGCCCCTCATGCCCTGTGTGCGCTGAACGCAAAAAGCGACCGCCGGGGGTATCCCGGGGCCGCTTGCCCATTTCTGTCATCATGGGTGAAGGAATACCCCGGGGCGGTCGCAAAGTCAAGGGAATT
>JPPB01000283.1 GCA_001483205.1 alpha proteobacterium 3107 | reverse complement strand
CGTCGGCATCCCGGCTTCCTGTTCTTTGATCATCCCGATGATCTGTGCCTCGGTGAAACGGCTCTTGCGTATCTGTTTGCTCCTTCAAAAGGTTGAGCAAACTCTACGCTAAAACGAGGGAAGTTGCGGGGGGCAGGTCACGGTCGATAAGCGTAGATAATCCGAAAGGGCCGCTTCCGGCCCTTTCCAACGTGTGGGGCCGAATCAACGCCCCACCCCAACCGGAACAATCGCCCCGGCCCGACCAATGACCCCGACGGCAAGCCTGTGCCCGGCGACCATTGCATCGCGCTCCGAAACCCCGGTCAGCACCGCCGCCAGATACCCGCCGTTGAAACTGTCCCCGGCGGCGGTGGTGTCGACCACCCTGTCGGCAACCGGATAATCGGCATCGCCCCCCGACGGACCGCCAATCGGCACCGGCCCCCGCGCCCCGCGCTTGAGCGCCCCGCGCCTGACCCCGCAGGCACGCAATCGCCTCAGCACCGCGGCCTCATCCCGATCTCCGAACAAAGCCATCTCGTCATCAAGCGACGGCAGGCCGATGTCGGCGCGCTGCCAGGCACGGGCGACACCCTGCCAGGCACGGGCGACACCCTGCCGGGCGGCCTCCGCGCTCTCCCACAGCCGGGGCCGGTGGTTCGAGTCGAACACAACCAGACCAGACCACCCCTTCAGCCAGTCCAGAAACCCGCACCGGACATCCGGCGGCAGGATTGCCAGCGTTATCGCCGAGAAAAAGACAACATCAAAGCCGCGCAGCCCCTCAAACCCGTCCCTGAACAGGGTGCGGGCGGCGGATTGCTCTCGCCAGTAGTGAAATGACCGCTCTCCGTTTGCGTCCGTGTCAATCGCATAGAGGCCGGGCAGCCGGTCAGGATTTCGGGTGATCCCGCGCACCGACACATCCTCGGCGGCGATGAAGGCCAGCATCCGCGCGGATAACGGATCGGTTCCCAGCACGGACACAAACGCCACCTCATGCGCCCCGCCAAGCGCGCGGCGCAGATAGACGGCGGTGTTCAGCGCATCCCCTGCAAACCCGATCCCGGCCTCTGCACCCGTGCCGCCCCCTGCTCCGGTCACGGCCCCCGCCCCCGCACCGTCAAGCGAAATCTCAACCATCGCCTCGCCCACACAGGTGATTTTCAAAGGCTTCGCCATCGGTTCAGTCACCGATGGGTCTGGGGCCGGTATCACGGGACAGCGACACCAGCGAGGTGCGAATCCGGCGCAGATATTCCTTCACCCGCTCCGGGCGTCTTCGGGCGGTTCCCGCCGCCAGCACGTCAATGATCGCGATAAAGACCAGCCGGGACGCCGAAGGCTTGTAAATATCCTGATCCTCGGGGATGTCGATTTCGATGGCCACATCCACGGCCCTGGCAAGCGGCGCGCCGGTTCTGGTCAGGCCGATGGTTTTCGCCCCATACTGGCGGGCGATGGCCACACTGTCCAACAGCTCCGCCGGTTGCCCGCTGGCCGAGATAGCCAGAACCACATCGCCCCCGGACAGGGTAGAGGCCAGCATCCGCTGAAAATAACCGTCAGCATGGGCCTCGGCGGGAATGCCCAGACGGAAAAACCGGTTGGCCCCCTCGCGCGCCACATTGGCCGACCCGCCGCCGACACCGATAAACGACAGCCGGTTTGCCTCTGCCAGAATCAGGGTCGCCTGCTCCAGCGCGGCGCTGTCAAGCTGGGACCGGGCCAGATTGAGGCTGTCCACCAGCGCCCCGAACACCTGGGTGACCAGTTGGTCGGATTCGGAATCGGTGCGGCTCGGCCCGCCAAGATATTGCAGGCTGACCGCCACGCTCTGCGCCAGCCGGATGTTGAAGTCGCGAAAGCCCTCGCATCCCAGGGTCTGGCAAAAGCGGTTGACCGTCGCCACCGAGACATCCGCTGCCTCGGCAATCTCGCTCTGGGTCAGCCGGGACACGCGCTCCAGATTGGACAGCACGAAATCCGCCACCCATTGCTCGCGCTTCGGAAAGGTTCCGTCCAGCGAACGCATCTGCGATATGACATCAATGACCCTGGTCATGGCCCCTGCCGGTTTCCGCCGGTTCCGGTTTATAGGCAATCGCGTCCATTTCAACCCTTGCGTCCACCATCAGCATCGCCTGAACGGTGGATCGGGCGGGCGGATGATCCCGAAAATAGCGCCCGAAGACGGCGTTGAAGCTGGTGAAGTCGCGCGGGTCATCCAGCCAGACATTGACCTTGATCACATGTTCAGGCCCGCAACCCGCCGCCGCCAGCACCGCGATCAGGTTTTCCATCACCTGCTCGGTCTGTTCCACGATCCCGCCGGGGACAATCTCGCCGTTGCACGCCGGAACCTGCCCGGAGATATGGATGAAATCCCCGGCACGCACCGCTTTTGCAAAGGGCCGCGCCGTGCCGCCCGCGGCATCCTCTGCCAGGCCGAATCGCCGGATATTCTCTCCCATCCTGACCTCTCTTTCGCATTTTTGTAAGATAATTTCGTCAAATATCACTGTATTAAGTGCATATCAAGCACCCCTTGACAAATTTTCCACTTATAAAGTAAGAAAGTTATAAATAGACCCGCGCAAATGCGCTCATCACAGAGGAGGAAACCATGCACCCCGGAACTTACCTGAAACTGTTGGTCGCGGCTGGGGCCTTCGCGGCGACTGCGGGCATCGCCCATGCGGGCGGCACCCTGCGTTACGCCACAATCGGAGAACCGCCGAGCCTGGATCAGCATGTGGTCACATCGGACCTAGCGACGACGATTGCGCATCATGTCTTCGAGGGCCTCTATACGTTCGATGCGTCAAATTCACCGATCGGTCTGCTGGCCACGGGCGAAACCGTATCCGATGACGGCACCAACATCGCCATCACCCTGCGCAAGGGGGTGAAATTCCACAACGGGCAGGACATGACCCCGGCAGACGTGGTTGCCTCGCTGAAACGCTGGGGGGCGTTCGGCGCGCGCGGCGGCCTTCTGTTCGGCAATGTGGAAAGCGTCGCGGCGACGGGCGACCATGAAGTCACCCTTCGGTTGTCCCGGCCCTTCGGCCCGTGGAAAAACCTGATGGCCTTTATCAACGGCGGCCCGGCGATCTATCCGGCTTCGGTGGCCGAGGGCGCGGGCAAAGAGCCGATTGCGCCGCAAGACTATATCGGCACCGGCCCCTACAGGTTCAGCGAATGGCAGCCGAACCGCCATGTAGAGCTGGTGCGGTTCGATGACTATGCGTCACCTTCGGGCGCGGCCGACGGCTATGGGGGCACCCGCGTGGCCGAATTTGACACCCTGCGGTTCATCCCCGTTCCCGATGTCGGCACGCGGGTGTCCGGCCTGAAGGCGGGGGATTACGATTACGCCGAGAGCATACCGGGCGACCTGTATGCCGGTCTTGAGGCCGACCCGTCGGTGGTGACAATCCTCAACGGCGGCCCGATCTTCGGGCTGGTGTTTATGAACTCCAAGGACGGCCCACTGCGGGAAAACTTCGCCCTGCGACGGGCAATCCAGACCGCGCTTGACAAGGTGCCCGCCTTGCAGGTGGCGATCGGCCCCGAGGGGCTTTGGCGCGCCAACGGCTCTTTCCTGCCAGAGGGCAATGTCTGGCACACCGATGCGGGGACCGGGAGTTTCAGCATGGGCGACGCCGACAAGGCACGGATGATGGCCGAGGACGCGGGCTATGCGGGCGAGCCGGTCAAATTCATGGTCTCGACCAACTATCCGTTCCACTATGACACCGCGATTGTCTATACCAGACAACTGGCGCAAGCCGGGTTCAATATCGACCTTCAGGTCTATGACTGGGCAACGCTGATCGAAAAGCGCGCGCAGCCCGATCAGTGGGATTTGTTCTTTACCCATCACGGTTTTGTGCCCGATCCGATCCTGATCTCGGTGATGAATGACAGCTATCCCGGCTGGTGGGCAACGGCAGAGAAAGCCGGGCTGAAGGGCCGCTTTACTGCCAGCGCCGACCCGGACGAGCGCCGGGCGATCTGGGCCGAGATTCAGGCGCTGATCTATGAGCAGGTGCCGACGATGAAGACCGGCGACATCTACACCTACAACATCGCGTCGCCCGCGCTTCGGGGTCTGGGTGAGGCAACCCTGATCTGGCCGCACTTCTGGAACGTGTCGAAATAGGGCATACTGCCGGGTCTCTTCCGCCGCCGTCGCCGTGATGTGCGGCGGAAGAGATTGAAACGCCGCCCCCGCCGCCCGCAGGATCGTGCCCCATGCTCGCCTATACCCTGAACCGGCTTCTGACCCTGATTCCGACGCTGCTGGCGGCCTCTGTGCTGATCTTTCTGTTTGTCCACCTGATTCCGGGTGATCCGGCGTCAATCCTTCTGGGGGATGCGGCAACGCCCGAGGACGTGGCCGAACTGACCCGCGCGCTCGGCCTCGACGCACCGCTGTGGCGGCAATACCTGCTGTGGCTTGGCAACGTTCTGCGGGGCGATCTCGGCACATCGGTGTTCTTTCGCGAACCGGTCCTTGCCGTGATCGGCGACGGCGCAGAGACCTCGCTGCTGCTCGCGGGGATGACGATGTTCTGGATTGTCCTGTTCGGCGTGCCCGTCGGCATTGCCGCCGCCATGCGCCACGGGTCATGGGTGGATCAGCTTGCCTCCGGCGGTGCGATGCTGTTTGCCTCGGTGCCGACCTTCTGGCTCGGTCTCTATCTGATCCTGATCTTTGCCGTCGGTCTGGGCTGGTTCCCCTCGTCGGGCTTTCCGTCGCTGACCGATGAGGGCGGGGTGCTGAACCTGCGCTACCTTGTCCTGCCCAGCCTGACGCTTGCCGCCCCGAACGCGGCGCTGATCATCCGCCTGATCCGCGCCTCGATGCTTGATGTGGCCCGAGAGGACCATGTGCGCACCGCCCGCGCCAAGGGCCTGCACCCGACCCGCGTCGCCATCCGGCACATCTTTCGCAATGCGCTTATCGCCGTGACCGCTGCGTTCGGGTTCACCTTCGCCGCACTGGTCAGCGAGGCGGTGGTGACAGAGACGGTCTTTTCCCTGCCCGGAATTGGCCGCCTTGTGGTGCAGTCGATCCTGCGGCGGGATTATCCGGTCATCCAGGGGGTGATCCTGATCGTCGTGGTCTTCTACATGATTGTGAACCTGCTGGTGGACCTCGCCTACGCCCGCCTTGACCCCAGGGTGTCGCTGAAATGACCGCGCTTGGCTCTGTCTTTTCCGGCCTGCGCGGGCGGTGGCCGGCAACAGCCGGGGCGGTCTGGTTGCTGGTTGTCTGTGTTGCCGCCATCGGTGCCCCGGTGCTCTCGCCATTCAACCCGCTGGCGTTTGACCCAGGCGTTCGTCTGTCCGAACCCGGCTGGCCCCATCTGTTCGGCACCGACCATTTCGGGCGGGATTCGCTGTCGCGCGCGCTTTACGGGGCGCGGATGGCGGTGCTGATCGGGCTTGGCAGCGTTGTCGTTGCACTGACAACCGGCGGGCTGATCGGGATGGTATCAGCCTGGTTCACCCGGGCGGGCCATGTGCTGATGCGCGTGGTCGATGTGCTTATGGCGTTTCCGGCGCTGCTGCTGGCGCTGGCGCTGATGACACTGCTGGAGCGTTCGGTCATCAACACCATCATCGTGATCGGCCTTGTCTATGCCACCACCACGGCGCGTATCCTGTTCGGCATGACCCTGAAACTGAAGGCCGAGGCCTTTGTCGATGCGGCGGTCTGCACCGGTGCGGGGCATGTGTCGATCCTGTTCCGGCACATCCTGCCCAACCTTGTTTCGCCGTTGCTGGTGCAGGCCAGCTTTATCTTTGCCTTTGCTCAGTTGCAGGCCGCCGCGCTCGACTTTCTGGGCCTGGGCCTGCCGCCGGAAACCCCGAGCTGGGGCAACATGCTGAGCGAGGAACGCATCTATGTCACACCCGCGCGCCGTGGCTGCTGATCTTTCCCGGCGCGCTGATTATCCTGTCGGTCTTTTCCCTGAACCTTGTCGGCGACGCGATGCGCGACAGCATCGACCCCCGGTTCAGGAACGACATCGCGGGGGTCTGAGGTGATGGCGCTGCTGGAGGTGGAGAACCTGGAAATCAGTATTGTCACGGGCGGGCGATGGGGGCGGTTGCTGCCGGTGGTGCGGGGGGTCTCTTTCTCGGTCGAGGCGGGCCGGACACTCGGCATCGTCGGCGAAAGCGGCTGCGGCAAGAGCCTGACCGCGCTGGCAATCATGGGGCTTCTCGATGGCCCGGTGGTGCGGATTACCGGCGGGGCCGTCCGCTTTGACGGGCAAGACCTGCGGGCGCTTGATCCGGGCGACCGCCGCGCCATAATGGGCAACCGGATGGCGATGATCTTTCAGGAACCGATGACCAGCCTCAATCCGGTCTACCGGGTCGGGGACCAGATTGCCGAGGCCCTGCGCCAGCACCGCCGCATGTCGGCCCGGCAAGCCCGCGACCGGGCGACCGAACTGCTTGATCTGGTGCGCATTCCCGACCCGGCCCGGCGCGTGGACAGCTTTCCGCACCAGATGTCCGGCGGACAGCGCCAGCGGGTGATGATCGCCATGGCGCTGGCCTGCGACCCCGGACTTCTGATCTCTGACGAACCCACCACCGCGCTTGATGTCACGGTGCAGAAGGGCATCCTTGACCTGATGCGCGACCTGCAAGGGCGCACCGGCGCGGCGATCATCCTGATCTCGCATGATCTGGGGGTGATTGCCGAGACCTGCGACACGGTTGCCGTCATGTATTGCGGTAGGATCATTGAGGACACCGATACCCCCCGCCTGTTCGCGCATATGAGCCACCCTTATACGCGCGGGCTGCTGGCCTCGATCCCGGCGGTTGATCGCGATACGGAGTGGCTGGAGGCGATACCGGGCCGTGTGCCGCCCGTTGGCGCGGCGCTGCCGGGCTGTGCCTTTCATCCGCGCTGCGCCTTCGCCAAAGGGCCATGCCGCGACAGCACCCCCGGCCCGACGGCAATCGCACCGGGCCATGTCGTGCGCTGTCATTTCCCGCAAGAGGGCGGCGCATGACCGGCCCGCTTCTGGCGTTGCGCGACCTCAGGGTATGTTTCCGGACCGGCCATGGGGGAGTTTGGGGCAGAAAACCGGTGCTCCGGGCGGTTGACGGGGTGTCGTTCGACATCAACGAGGGCGAGACGCTCGGCCTTGTCGGCGAGAGCGGTTGCGGCAAATCCACCCTCGCGCGCGCGTTGGTGGGGCTTGAAAGGGCCGCAGTTGGCGAAGCGATTTTCGACGGGCGCGACATCCTGAAAATGTCGCCCGCCGAATTTCGCCCCCTGCGGCGCGACATCCAGATGATCTTTCAGGATCCCTTTGCCTCGCTCAACCCGCGCCTCAGCATCGGGCGCATATTGGCCGAACCACTGTTCATCCACAGGCTCGCCCGCAACCGGGCCGAGGCGCGGGCAAAGGTCGCCGGAACGCTGGAGCGCGTGGGCATGGACCCGGACGCGATAGGGCGTTTCCCGCACGAATTTTCCGGCGGCCAGCGTCAGCGCATCGCCATCGCACGGGTGATGATCCTTGCGCCACGGCTGATCATCGCCGATGAGCCGGTCTCGGCGCTTGATGTGTCGGTTCAGGCCAGGGTGCTGAACCTGATCAGGGCACTTCGGCGTGACAGCGGCGCATCCATGCTGTTCATCAGCCATGACCTTGGCGTCGTGCGCCATATCAGCGACAGGATCGTCGTCATGCAGGGCGGCAGGATCGTCGAGGCGGGCGACAAAGGGCGGATATTCGACGCACCACAACATGCCTATACGCGCAGGCTGCTGGCCTCGGTGCCGCGTATCCCGGCAAGGGGGGTATAATGGGACGAAAGCGCGTCTTCCTCGGGTCCGTCGCCACCGAATCCAATACGTTTTCGCCGTTGCGGACCGATCTGCGGGACTTCAGGGACAGCTTCTTTGCGCCGCCCGGTCTGCATCCCGCCACTCCGACCCTGTGCAGCGCCATCTACCCGGTCGCCCGTGCCAGAGCCGATGATCTGGGCTGGACGCTGATCGAAGGCACCGCAACCTGGGCCGAGCCGGGCGGGATCGTCAATCAACACACATGGGAGCTGCTTCGCGACCAGCTTTTGGGCGAGCTTCGCGCCGCGCTGCCTGTCGATATTGTCCTGCTCGGCCTGCACGGGGCCATGGTGTCACAGGACTGTCTGGACTGCGAAGGAGAGTTGATCGAGGCGGTGCGCGCCATTGTCGGGCCTGACGCGACCATCGGCGTCACCTTTGACCCGCACAGCCATCTGTCGGAAAAGCGGGTCAAAAACGCCGACCTGATCACCGTTTTCAAGGAATTTCCCCACACGGATTTTGTCAAGACGGCGGAAAATCTGATCACTCTGGTCAGCAGGGCCGATGCCGGGCGGATCACGCCGGTCATTTCCACCTTCGATTGCCGGATGATCGAGCTTCTGCCGACCAGCCGGGAGCCGATGCGCAGTTTCATTGACCGGCTGAAGGCCATCGAGGGCACCGGCGACATCCTGTCGGTCTCGGTTGTCCACGGGTTCATGGCGGGCGACGTTCCTGACCTTGGCGCACGGGTCATCGTCATCACCGACAACGCCAGGGGCACGGGCGATGCGCTGGCAAAACGGCTGGGGATGGAGCTTTTTTCGATGCGCGGCAGGACGCGCCCGGATTTCCTGACGCCGGGCGAGGCGCTTGACAGGGCGCTGGCGGCGCGCGCCGGGCCGGTGGTGATTGCCGATGTCTGGGACAATCCCGGCGGCGGCGTGCCCGGCGATTCAACAATCATCCTGCGCGAGATGCTGGCCCGCAACATCGAAAACGCGGCGCTGGCGACAATCTGGGATCCGGTTGCCGTGCGCACCTGCATGTCGGCGGGTGAGGGCGCGCGCCTGCGGCTGCGCTTTGGCGGCAAGATGTCGCCGGACGGCGGAGAGCCGGTTGACGCCACCGCCACCGTGCGCCGGATCGCCCCCGCCGCCGTTCAGAGCTTTGGCAGCAGTGTCGTGCCGCTTGGCGACAGTGTGCAGATCGGGGTTGACGGTATCGATGTGATCCTGAATACGGTGCGCAGCCAGGTCTTCAACACCGATGTGTTCCGGAACCTCGGCATTGATCCGGCAAACAAGGACATACTGGTTGTGAAATCCACCAACCACTTTCACGACGCCTTTTCGCGGATTGCGTCTGAAATCCTCTATGCCGCCGTTGACGGCCCCTATCCGAACAACCCGGCGACAAACGGCTATCGCAACCTGAGCCGGAAAATCTGGCCACTGGAGAACAACCCTCATGGCCTCTGATCCGCCCACATTCGAGACGCCTGCGCTGGTCATCGATGAAGCGACGGCGTTGCGGAACATTGCCCGGTTTCAGGCCCATTGCGACAGGACCGGCCTGAAACTGCGCCCCCATATCAAGACCCACAAGAGCATCCGTTTCGCCAGGGCCCAGATTGCTGCCGGGGCGGCGGGCATCACCTGCCAGAAGATCGGCGAGGCCGAGGTGATGGCCGATGCCGGGATCGATGACATCCTGATCACCTATAACATCATCGGGGCGGCAAAGCTGGCACGGCTGCGCGCGCTCGCCGGGCGGGTCAAGGCCCTGTCGGTGGTGGCCGACAGCGCGGTGGTGGCGGATGGCCTGTCCGGAGCGTTCGGGGTGGCCCCGCGCCCTCTGACGGTTCTGGTCGAGTGCGAAACAGGGGCCGGGCGCTGTGGTGTGCAGACGCCGCAGGATGCGGTTGCACTGGGGCAGAAAATCGCCACCCTGCCGGGCCTTCGGTTCGGCGGGCTGATGACCTATCCCCCTGTCGGCGACGGGGCCGGTGTGCTCGACTTCATGCGGGCGGCAAGGGCCGGGCTTGAGGCCCGTGGCATCGGCTGCCCCGAGGTTTCCTCCGGCGGCTCGCCCGACATGTGGCGGGCCGAAACCGGCGGGGTGCTCACCGAATATCGCGCGGGCACCTACATTTTCAACGACCGGTCACTGGCAGAGCGGGGGACATGTGCGTGGAGCGACTGCGCCGCCCATGTCGCCGCCACCGTGGTCAGCACACCGACCGGGACGCGCGCGATCATCGACGCCGGTTCTAAGGTGCTGACCTCTGACCTGCCTGACCTGGGGGGGTTCGGGCATGTCATCGGGCATCCGGGGATGCGGATTACCGGGCTGAACGAGGAACACGGCATCATCCGGCATGATCCGGGTGACCGGCTTTCTGTCGGGGATCGGGTGATGATCATCCCGAATCATATCTGTGTGGTGTCCAACATGCTGGACAGCGCCTGGCTGAGGCGCGAAGGGGGCAAGCTGACGGCACTACCGATAGATGCGCGCGGCAGGGTCATTTGAAAGGCAGCTATATATAGCCTCAGAACCGGGCCGTCAGGCACATATCGGGCGCACGCACCCCACGGGCCGCGCGCACCCTCAACCCTGACGCGCCCCTAATTCTGCGCGTAGTATTCGATGACCAGGTTCGGCTCCATCACCACCGGATAGGGCACAT
>JPPB01000282.1 GCA_001483205.1 alpha proteobacterium 3107 | reverse complement strand
TATCCGCGGGTAAGATTAGAGGGGGCGGCTTATCCGCGGATAAGGGCAGAGGGCGTGGCTTATCCGCGGGTAAGGGCAGAGGGGGCGGCTTATCCGCGGATAAGGGCAGAGGGCGCGGCTTATCCGCGGATAAGGTCAGAGGGTGCGGCTTATCCGCGGATAAGGTCAGCGCTTCTGACCTATTGGCGCATCGGCTGCCAACCCGTCCCGCCCGGCGCAACCCAATATGCAGAGGCCTTTATCATATTGTTACGCCATATCATGGCATTCGTATCTTGCCACGGGCGCGATTGCCGCTAGGCTCGGGCACGACCGACAAACGTGAAGAGATTTCGGCATGACACTCGAATTTGCCGCGCGGGGCGGCCCGGCGCTTCCTCTGCACCTGCTGGAGCGGGACCAGCTCTCCGACTGGCTGGAGGGTCAGACAGAAACCGCCCGCGCCTGGGTGACGGCCTGCGGGTTTGCCGCCGGGATCGGCGATGTGGCGCTGATCCCCGGCCCTGACGGTGCGGCGGCCATGGCGCTTGCGGGCCTCGGCGACGCCAAAGAGCGGGCGCGGGGCCGTTTCGCGCTGGCGGCAGCGGCGGCAAAACTGCCCGAGGCCACCTATCGCATCGAAACCGGCCCGACGGGTGCGGCGCTGGAGCAACAGGCGCTCGGCTGGCTGCTCTCGCAATATCGTTATACGCGCTACCGCAGGCGACCGGGCATCAAGGCCCGCCTTCAGGCCCCGGACGGCCTTGATGCGGCGCGGCTGGAAACCATCGCCGCAGGCGAGGCGCTGACCCGTGATCTGATCAACACGCCCGCGTCCGACATGGGGCCGGAAGAGCTGGAGGCTGCGTTCACGGCGCTGGCCGCCCGGCACGGGGCGCGCACCGGGGTTATCCGCGGTGACGACCTTCGACAGCAGAACCTGCCATTGATCCACGCGGTGGGGCGGGCCTCTGACCGCGCGCCCCGGTTGCTGGATATGCGCTGGGGCGATGACGGCCCGACGCTGACACTGGCGGGCAAGGGGGTGTGTTTCGACACCGGCGGGCTGAACCTCAAATCCGCCGCGTCCATGAAGCTGATGAAGAAAGACATGGGCGGTGCGGCAACGGTGATGGGGCTGGCGCATATGATCATGGCGCTGGGGCTGCGCCTGCGGCTGCGGGTTCTGGTTCCGGCGGTGGAAAACGCGGTGTCCGGCTGTGCCTTTCGCCCGCAGGATATTCTGACCAGCCGCAAGGGCCTGACGGTAGAGATCAACAACACCGATGCCGAGGGGCGGCTGGTGCTGGCCGATGCGCTGGCGCTGGCGGCAGAGGAGGCGCCCGATCTGCTGGTCTCGATGGCGACGCTGACCGGGGCGGCGCGGGTGGCGGTCGGCCCGGACATCGCCCCCTATTACACCGACAGTCCGGGGGTGGCCGCCGCCCTTGATGCCGCCGCCCTGCGGGTGGCGGACCCGGTGTGGCGGATGCCGTTCCATGCGCCCTATGAGGCGATGATCGAACCCGGTATTGCCGATCTGGACAACGCGCCCGGCGGCGGGTTTGCAGGCTCGATCACCGCCGCCCTGTTTCTGCGCCGCTTTGTCGGGGAGGGCTGGCGCTATGCTCATTTTGACATTTACGGCTGGCAGCCAAAGGCGGCCCCGGCCCGGCCCGAGGGCGGCGTCGGGCAGGGGGCGCGTGCGCTGCTGGAGGCACTGCCGGAGGTGCTGGGGATATGAATGGCCTCTGCATATTTGCGCAGCCGGGCAGCCGCCCGCCATGGGCTGAGGCCCGTCCCGGAAACGGCCCGGCGGCCCGGTTTCAGGGCCGAACGGGTGGAGCCCCAAGGCGCGGCCCGGCATTCCGCCGGGCGGATGGGTTGGCCACCGGCGCGCCAATAGGTCAGAAGCCTTGCCCTTATCCGCGGATAAGCCGCGCCCCCCTTGCCGGGACTGAGGCGCGACCCGCCCGAAGGGCAGAGCCCGGCCCGCACGGGTGGGCGCGAACGCGCCGCCCCGTGGGGGGGCGGGTCGGCGCGGCCCGGTCTTGC
>JPPB01000281.1 GCA_001483205.1 alpha proteobacterium 3107 | reverse complement strand
AGTGTTTTCAGGACTTTCAGAGTCAGGGCAGCTGCCTGAAAAGTACATGATTGATGCCGGTCACCGTATCAAGGTGTCAGAAAGAACCTGCAACGATATTCTGGAGAGCGTTGCCTACTTACTGGAACGGTACATGGATAGCCTGAAGTTTGCTGAAAACAGGCACAGTTACTCGCCCTACGACCTGTTCCTGGCAACCAACAGCTTACCTGCCCATCCAAGCGAGGATGAATCGGATGAAGACTATGGCAACCGATTGCTGGCACTGATTGAGTCGCTTGATGAGAGCGGAAACCTGAAGTTCGTAAAAAGCAACCCGAACACGGAAAACGGTCAATTCAGGTTCCATGATCAGTCCTATGCGTTCGGTGAGATGGAACTGCAAGGACTCAGGGTATTTTTCAATCGTGAACCAGTTCCCGGGCGCGGAGCTGGCAATTGTGCCATATGCCACCCTGCCCCGCATTTTACCGACTTCAGTCTGCACAATATCGGGGTCACCCAAGTCGAGTATGAGGCGATACACGGCCAAGGCTCTTTCCAGAACCTGCAAATCCCTGACCTGAAACAGCGCGGTGAGAGGGCCAGGTTTTATTTGCCTGCAACTCCTGCACACCCTGACAGGCTGGGGATCTTTCGAAAAGCAGCGTCTGAGTCAAACACCCTGGCAACAGACTTGGGTGCCTGGAACATTTTCCTTAATGCTGATTATCCAAACGTTCAGGGGCACCTGCGCAACCTGTTCTGCGGTGATGAAGCCACCTGTCTAACAGATGACATGGCTTTGCAGAAGGCCATCGCTGCATTCAAGACGCCAACATTGCGAAACCTGGGTCACTCAGCGCCATACATGCATAATGGCCAGATAAGCGACCTGCATGCAACGGTCGGGTTTTATATAGCTTCCTCCAACAGCAGCAGAAATGGACTGATCAGGAATGCTGACAGTGAACTCAGAAACGTGCGAATCTCATCTCGAGACGTACAGCCGCTCGTCAGTTTCCTGATTTCCCTATACGAGGATTTTTATTGATGCCCTGCTTATGCTGGCTGACCTGCAGACGGTTCTGCTCAGTCATTTTTTGAGAGCTTTTTCGTCCGCTCCGCATGCCATGTCTTGGCATTTTCAATGTCTTTCCGATGCTCGCGGTTTTCAATGCAGATTTGCCAGAAATGCCATATGATCCAGATTGCAATGCCAACCAGTGCGAGTACCCCTTCCATGCCCACCATGGGATAGATGGCCCCAGCCTGATCTAGATTTTCGAAGCTTTTCATACCTGTTGACATAAGCCAGTCCCTCTGTAGTCATTATTGCCTGTTGATGCTGTTGTTGCCTAATTGCGCACTTCTGCGTCCAGTGCCTTCTCCAGTTCCACGGCTGCCTCTTCGTTTTCCACGCCCAAAGTGAGGTCAAGGCCGGCCAGCTCGACTTCCCTGGAGATACGCAGTAACCCCGTTGCCTTAAGTATCTTTGCCGCAATGAGTCCGGGCAGAAATCCCAGAACGAAAAACATGATGAGAGCGCCAATAAATTGCCCCCATGGCGTGATGGCTGCGTATCCTTCAAAAGGCGAAGCGGGATAGCCCCACAATACAAAGCCGCACACAACCACTCCAAAGAATCCTGCATACCCATGTACTGCAACTGCGCCTACGGCATCATCGATCTTGAACTTGCGCTCTACCCAGTGATGCATTTTGTATGCGACAAACACACCGGCAATAGAGATGACAAATGCCTGCATCGGGTGGTACAGGTCATTCCCCGCGGAAGCTGCAATGAGCCCTGCAAGGCCCCCGGAAAACGTCCAGAACGGGTCACCCTTGGAAAAAATGTATCCGCCCAACAGGCCGCCTGACAAGGCAATCAGGAAATTGAAGGTGATTGCGGACAATGTGGTCGGACCCAGGTAGATGTTGGTAGCGGTAAACATTGTCTTGCCATCCACGTCCAGCATGTCGCTTCCAAAAAAATCTATGATCGGCACATTGCACGCTGCATAGAATCCCCAAAAGCCCGTATAAATCAGAAAGATCC
>JPPB01000280.1 GCA_001483205.1 alpha proteobacterium 3107 | reverse complement strand
CGCAGCGTTGGCCGGGCTGGGGGCAGAGGTCAGCTTTGTCACCGGGCCGACAGAGCGCGCGCCCCCCGCCGGTGTGCGGGTGATCCGGGTGCGCACCGCCCGGCAGATGCTGGAGGCGGTCGAGGCCGCCCTGCCCGCCGATGCCGCCGTCTTTGCCGCCGCGGTTGCCGACTGGCGGGTGGCGGATGTGGCAGAGGCCAAGATCAAAAAGGGCGACAGCGGCCCCCCTGACCTGCGCCTGACCGAAAACCCGGATATTCTTGCTGCTGTGGCGGGAAGGGGCGCGGGGCGTCCGGCGCTGGTGGTCGGGTTTGCGGCGGAAACCGGTGATGTGCGGGCCAATGCCATTGCCAAACGCGCCCGCAAGGGGTGCGACTGGATCGTCGCCAATGATGTCAGCCCGGAGACGGGTATTCTGGGCGGGGAAGAGAACGCGGTGACGCTGATCACCGATGCGGGGGCTGAGGACTGGCCGCGCATGACCAAGGACCGGGTGGCGCGAAAGCTGGCCGGGCGGATGGCGGCGGCGCTTGTGGGAGATGGCCCCTCTGAGACTTCCGGGTGATGGCTGAGTCAAGCCGGGCGGCCCGTCCAGTCCGGCATAAGCCAATACGCAAGACCTCTGCATATTGTCATGGCGCAAGTGGCATGGGCCTTGTCGGGATGGGTGCGCGAACAGCCCGAAAACCCGCGTCCGGCCCGGTCTTGCGACCGGGCGGGAACAGGGCCGGGGTTTGGAAAAGACCTCTGCATATTGGCTCAGCCGGGCGGGGCATTTGGGGGGCGATAGACCCTTATGCAGAGGCCTTCATCCGGTGTGCGGGCGCTGATGGTGTCGCCGATACGCCGCTTTCCGACCGATATACAGGCCTTGACGCCAGCGGGCCGGGGCCGGAAAATCCCTGACGGCGAGGATGGCACGGGCCGGGTGACAGCCCCCCGAGGCCCCCCGGAAAGACGGGCGTGTCCATGTCCCACCGGGGCCACAAGGACCAGAAGGAAACAGCACGATGGACAGGCCGCACGGACCAGAAGGAAACAGCGCGATGGACAGGCCGATGGTCAAGGTGCTCAGGGACGCGGCCAGCGACCCGGACATTCCTCTGCCCGCCTACGCAACGCCGGGGGCGGCGGGCGCGGACCTGCGGGCAAATTTTGAACCCGAACGCCGGGCGCAGGGCGTTATCCTTGCCCCCGGCGCGCGGGCGCTGATCCCGACCGGGCTGCGGCTGCACATCCCCGACGGCCATGAGGCGCAGGTGCGTCCGCGTTCGGGGCTGGCGCTCCGCCACGGGGTGACGCTCGCCAACAGCCCCGGCACGATCGACAGTGATTATCGTGGCCCGCTCGGGGTGATCCTGCTGAATGCGGGGGATGCGCCGTTCGCGGTCCGCCATGGCGACAGGATCGCGCAGATGGTCGTCGCCCCGGTGACGCGGGTCAGGTTCGGGGCGGCCGGGGCGCTTGGCACGTCCCGGCGCGGTGCCGGCGGTTTCGGCTCGACCGGGTGTGGCTGATGGGTCTGTTCGTCATCCTTGCCGCAGTGCTGTGGGGGGCGGGTGTCCTGGCCGGGGCACCGTATCGCGCCCGCTTTGCGATGATCGGGGCGCTCTATGGGGGTATTCTGGTGGCACTGTTGGTCCTGCCGGAAGGCAACGCCCTGCGCACCGGTATCGGCGGGACGCCCGGCGAGTGGCTGGTGGCGGGCGGTGCGGTGGTGCTGATCTGGCTTTACAGCCGGGCCTTGAGTGCTCTGAAGGCGCGCCATAAAAGCAAAGCCCCTGTGCAGGCGGGGCCGGGCGCGTTTTCCGGGGCCGAACTGCAACGCTATGCCCGCCATATCGTTCTGCGGGAACTCGGCGGGCCGGGGCAGCGGAAACTGAAACAGGCACAGGTTCTGGTGGTGGGGGCGGGCGGCCTTGGCTCCCCGGCGCTGCTCTATCTGGCGGCGGCAGGCGTTGGCGTGGTGGGGGTGATCGACGCCGATAAGGTGGACATTGCCAACCTGCAAAGACAGGTGATCCACCGGGATCAGGACATCGGAACCCCCAAGGTCTTTTCCGCCGCCCGTGCTATGGGGGCGCAGAACCCGAATGTGGTGGTGCGCCCCTATCACCGCCGCCTGAGCGAACCGGACGCGCAGGAACTGATCGCCGGGTATGACCTGGTGCTCGACGGGACCGATAATGCCGACACCCGGTATCTGGTCAACCGGGCATGTGTGGCGGCGGGGGTGCCGCTGGTGTCCGGCGCGCTCAGCCAGTGGGAAGGCCAGATCAGCGTCTTTGATCCGGCGCGGGGCGGACCCTGTTATCAGTGCGCCTTTCCCGAGGCGGCGGCCCCGCATCTGACCCCTGCCTGTGCCGAGGCCGGGGTGCTCGGCCCCCTGCCAGGTGTGATCGGAACCATGATGGCGGTCGAGGCGGTCAAGGTGATCGCGGGCGCGGGTGCGCCGATGCTTGGCACGATGCTGATTTATGACGCGCTCTATGGGCAGACCCGGAGTTTCAGGGTGAAACGCAGGCAGGGGTGCCCGGTTTGCGGGCATATGGCGTGACGATGTAAAATTGATCACAGGTGCGGCCCGATCTTGCGGTCGGGCGGGATCAGGGCCGGGGCTTAAGGCCCAAATTCTGTCGGTTGGCTATATCGCCTGCGGGGGTGACCTCTGCATAACGGCGCATTGATGATCAACCCGTCCCGCCCTTGGCTGAAGCGCCGGTTTGATATATTCTTATCGCGAGGGGCCGGGGTGCAGTCCGTTCAGCTTTCAGGGCCGGGGCGAACAGGGGTCGGCGTTTCGTTTGCGGCCCTTTCCGTGCAGCCGGAACATGGAGCAATGCGCGCAATGGTGATCAGACTGAAAACGGGTTTTGCGACCCTTCTGGCCATGATCCTGCCCGCCGTCGGGCAGGCGGCCTTGCCGGAAAAGCCGGACATGGCCCTCAGCGTGGCGGAGCGGATCGAACCCCATGGCAGCTATGACCTGCCGCTGGGGCCGTGGCGGGATGGCCGGATTGAGACCCGGCATGTCGAGGGCACCGTCACCCAAAGCATATGGCGATTGCCCGCAACCGGCATGACCACGCTTCAGATACTGGCGCTTTTGCGCGACCAGCTTGACGCTCTGGGCTATGAAACCGTGTTTGAATGCGCGGATGTGGCCTGCGGCGGTTTCGATTTCCGTTTCGGCATCAGGGTCGCGCCCGAGCCGGAGATGCACGTTGATCTGGGGGATTTCCGCTTTCTGTCGGCAGAGGCGGGCGCGGGCGATGCGGCGGAGGCGTTGAGCCTTGTTATCAGCCGCTCGGCCCGGGACGGGTTTGTGCAGGTCATTCACGTCTCGCCGGGATCACATGAGCAGGCCGGGTTGCCGCCTGCGCCCCCGTCGCCGGAGCCGGGGATCATGGCCAATGAAACGCCCGACGGGGTGGCGGCGGCGTTTGAGGCCGCCGGTCTCGTGGTGCTGGAGGATTTGTCCTTTGCCACCGGATCGTCGGTGCTTGATGGCGATGATTTCGGGTCTCTGCGCGCTCTGGCGGAGTATCTGCACGCCAACCCGGAGCATGAGATCATTCTGGTCGGGCATACGGATGCGGAAGGGGCGCTTGACGGCAATATCGCCCTGTCGAAACAGCGGGCGGCGGCGGTGATGGAGTGGCTGGTCGCCCGGCATGGGGTGCCGCCTGCGCAACTGAGAGCCGAGGGCATGGGCTATCTGTCGCCGCGTGCCTCGAACCTGACCGATGAGGGGCGGGCGATGAACCGCAGGGTGGAGGCGATCCTGACCCTGAGCGAGTGACAAAGGCCTCAGTATAGCCCGCCGGAAGACAGCGATTCGGTGCTTGCGCGCTCGCCCACGCTGACGGTTTCCCCGGTCACCGTCGTCACCGCCCGGTCCTCTTGCCCGTAGTCGTCGCCGTCCCCCGGCGCGAACAGCGGCAGGTTTGCCCCCATCGCAAAACCGCCGTCAATAACGTCAAAGCTGGGTTCCTCGCCCTCGCGGTAATATTCCGCGACCACATGCTCGCCGGTGGTGCCATCCGGCAGCCGCGCGCCACTGGTCCGGTCGAACGGGATGAACTGGCCGCCTGCCGGAATCTCAAAAGGCCCGCCGCCGTATTTCGCCGTTGCCTCCTGCATGAAGCGGTTGAAGACCGGTCCGCAGGTGTTGCCGCCATAGACGTTATCGCCCAGGGTTTTGGGGCGGTCGAACCCGATATAGCATCCCGCCACGATGTTCGACGTAAAGCCGATGAACCACACATCCTTGGCGTCATTGGTGGTGCCGGTCTTGCCCGCCACCGGCACCTCCAGCGTCACCCGCCCCGCCGCCGTGCCCCGCTGCACCACCCCCTGCATCATCGATGTCAACTGATAGGCGGTTATCGCGTCAATCACCTGCTCCCGGTCGGACAGGATGCGCGGCCCGAAACCTTCGTCGATCCGGTCGGTGGCGCAATCCAGACAGTTACGCCGGTCATGGCGATAGATGGTCTCTCCCCAACGGTTTTGCACCCGGTCTACCAGCGACGGTTCGATCCGACGCCCGCCATTGGCGAACATCGCATAGGCCGACACCATCCGGTAGAGCGTCGTTTCCTGCGCCCCGAGCGCATTCGACAGAAACGCATTCATCCGGTCATAGACGCCGAAGCGCTCTGCATATTCGGCGATGATCTCCATGCCAGCCTGCTGCGCCAGCCGCACCGTCATCAGATTGCGGGAACGCTCAATCCCTGTCCGCAGCGGCACCAGCCCGTAGAATTTGTTCGAGGCGTTCCGGGGCCGCCAGAGGTCTTCTGCGCCGGTGTCAATCTCAATCGGCGCGTCGATGCCGGGTGCGGCGGGATGGAAACGGCGGCTGTCCAGAGCGAAAGCCGCCGCATAGACCAGCGGTTTGAACGCGGAACCGGGTTGCCGGTCGGCCTGGGTTGCCCGGTTGAACACCGAATGCTGATAGGAAAACCCCCCCTGCATCGCCAGCACCCGGCCCGTATGCACATCCATGGCGACAAACCCGCCCTGAACTTCGGGCACCTGCCGCAGGGACCAGCGCAGAAAGGCCCCGTCATCCTCGCCCTCACCGGTGACCGCGCGCACATGCACCACATCGCCGACCGACAACAGATCACCCGCTGCCTCTGCCTTCGGCCCCCTAGAGCCGTCTTCGCGCAAGCGCCGCGCCCAGGTGACATCCTCGGGCGGGATCCAGTGGCCGTCCTCATCATCCGCCACGCCCTCAATGCCGATGCGGGCATGGGTGTTGCCAACCTCAAGCACCACCGCCGGATGCCAGCCACCGTCCAGGTGAATATCCCGCGATATTTCGACCTCTGCCAGAGCCGCGCGCCAGTCGTCTTCGCGCCCCAGCACCTCTTGCGGCAAACGCACGCCCGCGCCACGCCAGACCCCTCGGGCGCGGTCATAGGCCTCCAGCGCGTGCTGAAGGGCGACGGCGGCGACCGGTTGCAGTTCCTCATCCACCGTCGCCCGCACCGAATAGCCGGCGGTAAAGAAATCCTCCGCCCCGAAATCCCGGCTCAACTGCCGGCGAATCTCATCGGTGAAATAGTCGCGGGGCGGCAGGGCGGTTCTGAAGGCCGGATAATCGCCGCGCTGCACACTGCGCAGCGGCTCTGCCCGCGCCAGCCCGTAGGCCTCATCGCTCAGATAACCGTTCTGGCGCATCTCCAGCAGCACATAGTTGCGGCGCGCCACCGCGTCGTCGTAATCGCGCGCGGGGTGCAGTTCAGCAGGCTTCTTGGGCAGGGCCGCCAGATAAGCCGCTTCGCTCGGCGACAGTTCGGCAAGGGTCTTGTTGAAATAGGTTTGGGCCGCGGCGGCGACGCCATAGGAATTTGCGCCCAAGTATATTTCGTTCAGATAGAGCTCCAGAATCCGGTCCTTGGTCAGGGTCTTCTCAATGCGGGTGGCGAGGATGATCTCTTTGATCTTGCGCTCTATCCGCCGTTCGCCGCCCAGAAGGAAGTTCTTCATCACTTGCTGGGTGATGGTCGAGGCCCCGCGCACATTGGCCCCGCGGGAGCGCACGGCCTCAAACGCCGCTGCCGCGATGCCGCGGGCGTCAAACCCGGGGTGGCTGTAGAAATTCTTGTCCTCGGCAGAGATGAACGCCTGCTTGATCAGCGCAGGGATGTCGTCCGCTTCCGCGAACAGCCGCCTTTCCTGCGCAAACTCGTCGATGATGCGGCCTTCGCCGGAATAGATGCGGCTGATGGTGGCGGGGGTGTATTGCGCCAGTTGCCGGTGGTTGGGCAGGTCGCGCCCATAGGCCATGAACACCGCGCCGAGACCGGCGGCGGCGGTGATGATCCCGAGCGTCGCCATGGTGAAGATCGCGCCGAGAAAGGACAGGATGAGCCGGATCAAGGGGTGCCTCTTTTGCCTGACGGCCAATATAGGTGCAGAGGCGGGCGGGGTCAAAGCACAATGACGGCTGGCGGGGCCCGGCGCTCCGCCGGACAGAACGGATTGGCCACCGGTGCGCCGTTATGCAGAGGTTTTATCCGCAAACCTGCGCAGCAACCGGGGCAGGCGGCGCAGGGCCTTCTGCATCCGGATATGCTCGTCCATCTTCACCGCCGGCGACCCCAGCAAAACCCGCCCCGCCGGGGTGTTGGTGAAAATCTTCGTCGCGCCCCCGGCCACCACATCATCGCCGATCCTGATATTGTCCTTCGCGCCGCACTGCCCGCCCAGAAACACCCGATCCCCGATCCGCACAGACCCGGCAATCCCCACCTGCGCACATAACAGGCAATCCTCGCCGATGACCACATTATGCCCGACATGCACCAGATTATCGAGCTTGCTGCCCCGACCGATACGGGTGTTGCGGATGGTGCCCCGGTCGATGGCGGCATTGGCCCCGATCTCGACATCATCGCCGATTTCCACCGCGCCGAGCGAGTGTATCCTCGCCCAGCTCTGGGCGACAACCGCCCCCTGATCCCCGAGGGTTTCGCGCGCCCGCTCTGCCCCCGATTTCTCGGGCGTGACAAAAGAAAACCCGTCAGAGCCGATGACCGCGCCGGGCTGGGCGATAAAGCGGTCGCCGATGCGCACGCCCGCGCCGATGCGCGCACCCGCATGGATCAGCGCATCCGCGCCGATCCTGACATCCCCGGCAATCGAGACATGGGCGGCAATCCGCGCCCCCGGCCCGATGCGCGCCCCCGGCCCGATGGTCACGAACGGCCCGAGCGCCGCGCCGTCGCCGATGCGCGCGTCCCGGTCGATGATTGCGGTCGGATGAATGCCGGGGGCGATTTCATGGCCGCTGTCCAGAAACCGGGTCAGTTTCGACAGCGCATATCTGGGCCGTTGCACGAAAATCGCTGCCTCCAGCCCGAGCGCCTGCCAGTCGGCCCCGGCCCAGAGAACGGCGGCTCTGGCCTGCCCCCGGGCCAGCCCGTCGGCATATTTCGGGTCCATGGCGAGCGCCAGCGCTTCCGGCCCGGCCCCGGCGGGTTCGGATGCCGCCTCTATCCTCAGATCGGTGTTGCCTGCGGCCTCTGCCCCGAGTGCCCCGGCGATTTCTGCGATGCTATAACCCATTTCCGCACTCCATCCCGGCCCGTTGTCCGTGCGGCACGTGCTGCGCCCCTTCGTGGCGGATGTTTAGCCGTGAACCGCGCCCGACGCCACCACGCCATCACGCAGAGGCCCTTACCTGGCACTCAGCGCATTAAAAGCAGAGGTGAACCCGTTCAGCGACAGCAACACATGTATCTTCTGATCCGGCGCGACAACCGGCACCAGCGTCAGGGTCGCGCTCTTCCCGGACCTGAAGGCGCTGATGTCACCCTCGGTAAACCCCACCCGCGCATAGCACCCTTCGGTATCGCACCATGAAAACCCATACCGCTTGGCCGGGCCGCCATCGACGGAAAGGGTAAGCTGTTCGGTCAGCAATGTCATCAGTGGTGCGGCGATCGTCGCCCCGGCGGCCGCCGCATCCTCTTCGGGCAGGGGAAACATGCTGAACTCCGACACAGCGGTGCCTTCCGGGCCGGTCAGGGACTGGTGCATCTGACAGGGGTCGCTCTGCTCTGCGGAGCGGATACAGCGGATTTCCCAATCGCCATGGGTCTCGAGCAGATATAGCTCGCCCAGAAGCTCCTCTTCACCGACCTCTTGCCCCATATCAAGCTCCGCGCCCGCCGTCGCCTCGCCGGTCCCGTCCTCTGCCGCGTCCTGAGCGAAAAGGGGGAGCGGCGAAACAGCCAGCGAAACCAGCAGAAGCGTTCTCAGCAATCCGTTCATAGGCGTTCACTCCGGTTGTCCGGCGGCGGCTTAGCATGTCGGATTCCGGCTGTCAGTCCCGTTTGTGATCTTTTGTCCGGGTTTTGCCGGTTTCCGCCGCCCGCAAAAGAAAAAGGGCCTGAAAGGCGGCCCTTTTTCCTGTTCTGATCTCCCCGCCGGACTGGCCGACTTTGATTTGTGACGCTACGTTAAGCCGAGCCGTTGCGGGGGTCAACAGGGAATACGGGGAATGTTTTGCCGGTTTTCGCGGGGGCGACGGGCGAAAAAAAGGCCGCATCGCGAGGATGCGGCCAGTCCAACAGGGAGGAAGTCGCCCGATACCGGCATCAGGCCGGTCAGGGCGCGACCAGACTGACACAGAAAGGTTAATCATCCGTTGTGCTATGGGGGCGTGGCTGGCGCATTGCGGGAAACGCGCCGGGGGCCATTGCATTCCGGGGCATATCAGGGGTTTTTTGAAATGCTGTATTGCCTCAGAAGATCACCGCCCCAATCCGATCTTCTATCTTCTTCCGGAGCTTGTCTTCCTCTCCTTTTTTCCACTTGATGAAATTATAGTGGTTGATGTCGAAGTGAACATGTTCGAGAAGGTCTTCGCGGCAGGTCCAGATTACCGGCTTGTTGAGGCCGTGGGCAAAGCCTGCCTCATAATAGACGCTACCCCTCGCAATAGCGGTGGTCTTTTTGGAGTCAGCGGTCTTTTCGGAGTCAGCGGTCTTGTCTCGCAAGAGGCCGCAGGTCAAATCGCAGACCAGGAAACGGGCCCGGCGGATTTCGGCGATGATCCTGTCATCAATCTTGTCAGAATGCTCCACCTCGTCGATCCGACACGGCTCATAGCGAGCGTTACGGATTGCCGGGGCGATACCCTTTTCATATGCGTCTTTGACCTCATCGTTGAACCACATCGCCACGAATGCAGTCTTCGACACCACGGCATCACCCCCGCTTTCGAGCCGGGCAAGGCCCTTCAGTGAAAGAACGTAATGAGAATGAGGAGCTTTGGGATTTGGAATTGTGAGCAGTCCCGCCGCCTCAAGTTGACTTAGAAGCCATTCCATTTCGTCTTGATCATTGCATTCCGTTGCTGCCATGAAAAGCGCTTGATTTTCGGTATCTTGCCCGTCGTTGGAATTCAGTCCTTCTGGTGGTCTGCCGATTGCTTGCAAGGCCCGGTCAATGCGATCCTCAACCGACAGAGGCTTCCGCTTGCCGAGGTCTTCGATCAGGTCTCGCGTGATTTCAGGCATCTCACTTTCTTCATTCGCATCAAGTGTCTCGAACGCATAGTTCTTTTCCCATATCCATGAGGAAAGCCGCTTTTTGACCTCTGTGTCGGATAAAACGTCGGATAAATAGTTGAAGAATATTTGATCGTCGAACATCTTAAAGACCCCGCCAGCGCGTGGCGACCAGACAGCATCATCCGGAGGATCGCGGCTGATTACATGCCATTGAGCCGGAGACTTGGGCCAGATCGGACAGTTTTGCTCATGCTTCCGCCTTGGCTGATATAGCCTTAGCCGCTTAAACCCTTCCTTGGTTCGCTTTGTCATAGCATCCCTCATCGCGCATCAGGTTCCTGGCCCCGGTATATAAGGGCCTGGACGGACATTGAACCGCTTCGGCTCTTTTGTCCAGCAGCGTAACAGGCGCGGCCCGGTCACCAAACGCTCAGCCCCCGATTGCACGGACCAGCCGCTTCAGGCGCAGGGCAGGGTCTTCCGCCCCCCATATCTCCTCTCCGATGGCCAGAAAATCCGCCACCGGCGCAAGGGTCGGGATCGTGTCTTCCCCCAGCGCGCCCTCGGCGACCACCGGAATTTCGATCAGCTCTGACCACCACTGAAACAGGTCAACCCCTGCCCGTTCCCCCCGGCCCAGGGTCGTCGCCCCGGCAGGGCCGAAACAGACATAATCCGCGCCCGCCTCGCCCGCCGTCATCCCGTCATGGCGCGAGGCCCCGCAGAATGCGCCGACAATCGCGTCGGCCCCGAGCGCCCTGCGCGCGCCCCGCACCGAACGGGCCGCATCCGTCAGATGCACCCCGTCAAGGCCGAGCCGCCCGACCATCAGAACGTGATCGTCAATCAGCAGCGCGATGTCGCGGGCATGGCAGAGGTCGCGCAGCGCATCGGCGGCGCGGATGATTTGATCCTCATTCCGGGTGGGCAGGGACAGGCGCACGCAAGCCACCTCTGCCGCGTCCAGAGCGGGCAACAGCCGGGCGGTAAGGCGCGACGGGTCAGGCTCCGGCGGCGTGATCAGGCAGAGCTGCGGTTTTTCGGTTTCGGTCATCCGGCAAGTCCCCCGAATCGGACGTTTGCCCCTATAGCGGGGAAAACACCGCCCGACCATATCACGGACGCGCGGGGTGTATCTTGCCGTGACGCCGGTGGCGGCGTATCA